>JAGRGW010000422.1:990-1395 GCA_020445315.1 Gammaproteobacteria bacterium | reverse complement strand
CGGCCAGTTGGTTCGCGCCGAACCCATTCCCCGTCGGGGAACGTCGGCGTTGCCCTAGCCTGGGCACATTCAGGTTGATACGGGAGTGGTGTCCCGCAGCCATGACCGCGCAAGCGGAGCTCGCCTGCCACGGCAGCGAGTTGGCTAGAAACACTTACCGAGAAGACGAAACACCATGCGCGACCTGAACCACCAACTCAAACAGCTGTGCCGCCACAACCGCGATGGCAGCTATGTCACGCAACGCCAACGTGAACGGCAACTGACGCGGATCGCCAACCAGCTCCATGCGCTCGGCTACCGCGGCATGCAGGTACGTTCGCTGAAACCGAAACACGTCGAGTCCCTGGTCAGACACTGGCAGGGCGAGTCACTGTCGGTGGGTACGATCAAGAACCGCATGGC
>JAGRGW010000422.1:0-886 GCA_020445315.1 Gammaproteobacteria bacterium | reverse complement strand
CGCGAGGTCTCGGACGAAGCCCTGCAGCAGGTCCGCGACGTCCATGTCCGCATGAGCCTCGAGCTGCAGCGGGCCTTCGGCTTGCGTCGCGAGGAAGCGATCAAGTTCAGGCCGGCGTATGCCGATCGAGGCGACACGCTGGTCCTCAAGGCCAGCTGGACCAAAGGGGGCAAGGCGCGCGAGATCCCGGTGCGTACAGAAACCCAGCGCCAGGTCCTGAACCGCGCCCATCGACTGGTCGGCCAGCAATCGCTGATCCCGGCCGCGCGCAACTACCGCCAGCAGCTTCGGATCTATGAGCGCCATACGGCGAACGCGGGGCTGTCGAAACTGCACGGCCTGCGTCACACCTACGCCCAACAGCGTTACCATGAGCTGACCGGCTGGTCGGCGCCGGTCGCCGGCGGACCTGCGAGAGCCGCACTGGACGCGTCACAGCGGGACTTGGACCGGGCCGCTCGCCTGGCGCTCAGCCGCGAGCTCGGGCATGAACGCCTTTCGATCGTCAGTGTGTACCTGGGCACCTGAAGGCGCACCAAAAGTCACGCAACAACCGCGACCAGTTTTCGTCGGCGTTCTGGGTATCCGCAAGTCCTCCTGCATCACAGGATCTCACGACAATTGAGATCGGTGATCGACAATGCCAAACGATAACCCCCGGTTCCGCTATCGCACGGACGTGCCTCGTCGGTCCCTCGCGACCCTGCTACTGATCGGCGGATTCGCCCTGGCGCCAACCGTCATGGCCGATCCGGTAACGATCGCGCGCTACAGCACGATTGATCCGCAACCGACCGAGGCCCAGCGCGATCCTCTGCGGGCCACGGTCACGTTGTCTTTTCCCAGAGGCGTCAAGACCGTTGGCCAGGCACTGCAGGTCGCACTG
>JAGRGW010000421.1 GCA_020445315.1 Gammaproteobacteria bacterium | reverse complement strand
CCTTGATCCCCTTGCGCACCATCGCCCGCTGCTTGCGCGGGATGGCGCTCATGTTGGCCTCGTGGTCCTCGCTGAGTTCGCGCTTGAACGTCACGTAGAGCGCGTCTTTGCGCAGCCAGTCGTCGCGTACCGGTCGTTCGTTGCGAAGCTCGAGATGATCGACATTGAGACGCGACGCCAGCGCCATGGCCTCGTCTTCGAGCATCGTGCGCACGGCGACGTCATCGGCAAGGACACCACCGTAGACGCAGAAAGGCACCGAGATCAGCGAGTGGCCGAACAGCAGGTGCCGGACCTCGCCGAGCGGCAGTACGCCGCGGATCCCGGCATCGTCCTCGGCCAGCAGGTAATGACCGGGATAGCGGTAGGTCGATTCGAGCAGTCGCTTCCAGCCATAGCGGTGGAAGAACGTGCCGTCGGCATGCGCGGTCACGTAGCGGTCCCAGGCCTCGGCGTCGGTCTCGGCAGCCGGCCTGATACAGAGTCGTTGTTGGTCGGGCATGGCGGTGTTGGGCGTGCGGGGCAACTCGGCAGTGGATGCGGACGACATCAGGCGTCTCCGGGATTAAGGATTCATGACAAACCGCGAACAAACCGCGGTCATGCCCTGTAACGGCCGCACGCAGACTTCCTTCACCCGTTCGGTAAACGCCGTGATCAGCCCAGTTTCCTGCGCAGCAGTTCGTTGACCTGCTGCGGATTCGCCTTCCCCTGTGATTTCTTCATGATCTGGCCAACGAAAAAGCCCAGCATTTTGGGCTGCTTGGCCGGGTCGGCCGCACGGTAGTTCTCGACCTGCGCGGCATTGGCGGCCAACACCTCGTCCACCAGCGCCTCGATCGCGCCGCTGTCGGTAATCTGCTTGAGCCCCTTGGCCTCGATGACCTCGTCGGCGCCGCCTTCGCCGTCCCACATGGCAGCAAACACGTCCTTGGCAATCTTGCCGGAAATGGTGTTGTCGCGAATCCGCGCAACCAGCCCACCGAGTGCTGCGGCATCGACCGGGCTGTGCCGGATGTCGACACCGGCCTTGTTCAGCGCGGCCGCCAGTTCGCCCATGACCCAGTTGGCGGCCAGCTTGGCATCGCCGCCCGCCCCGGCCACGGTCTCGAAGTAATCCGCCTGGGCACGGCTTGCCGTGAGCACGTCGGCATCGTAGGCCGACAGGCCGTAGGCCGACTCGAAACGCGCCCGACGCGCGTCCGGCAGTTCCGGCATGTCGGCGACGACATCGGCGATGAAGGCCGCGTCGATCTCCAGCGGCAGCAGGTCGGGGTCGGGGAAGTAGCGATAGT
>JAGRGW010000420.1 GCA_020445315.1 Gammaproteobacteria bacterium | reverse complement strand
GCTGCGCGTGCTCGACGGCGCCGTGTTCGTGCTTTGCGCGGTCGGCGGCGTGCAGCCGCAGTCCGAGACGGTCTGGCGCCAGGCAAACCGGTACCGCGTACCGCGCATGGCCTTCGTCAACAAGATGGACCGCGTCGGCGCCAATTTCTTCCGCGTCGTCAAGCAGCTCCAGACCCGTCTGAACGCCGTGCCGGTGCCGATCCAGGTGCCGATCGGTGCCGAGGAGGGGTTCGCGGGTGTCGTCGATCTCGTCAAGATGAAGGCGATTCGCTGGAGCGAAGAGAATATGGGTACTCAGTTCGAGTACGCCGATATTCCTGCCGAGCTCCAGGATGCCTGCGCCGAATGGCGCGACAAGATGGTCGAGGCGGCTGCCGAGGGCAGCGAAGACCTGATGGAGAAGTACCTCGAGGGCGAGTCGCTCAGCGAGGACGACATCATCGAGGGTCTGCGTCTGCGCACGCTGCGACTCGAAATCGTGCCGATGACCTGTGGCTCCGCGTTCAAGAACAAGGGCGTGCAGGCGCTGCTCGACAAAGTCATCGAGCTGATGCCGTCCCCGGACGACGTGCCGGCGATCAAGGGCATCCTCGAAGACGACAGCGAGGCCGAGCGCCATTCGTCGGACGACGAGCCGTTTTCGGCGCTGGCGTTCAAGATCGCAACGGATCCCTTTGTCGGTTCGCTGACGTTCTTCCGCTGTTACTCGGGCGTGTTGAATTCCGGCGACGCGGTTTACAACCCGGTCAAGCGCAAGAAGGAGCGCGTCGGCCGTATCCTGCAGATGCACGCCAACTCGCGCGAAGAGATTAAGGAAGTGCGCGCAGGCGACATCGCTGCCGCCGTTGGCCTGAAGGATGTCACCACCGGCGACACGCTGTGTGACCTGAATCATGCCATCACGCTCGAGCGCATGGAGTTCCCGGAACCGGTCATCTCGGTCGCGGTCGAGCCCAAGACGAAGAGCGACCAGGAGAAAATGGGCGTGGCGCTTGGGCGCCTGGCGCAGGAAGACCCGTCTTTCCGCGTGCACACCGACGAAGAGTCGGGGCAGACCATCATCTCCGGCATGGGCGAGTTGCATCTCGACATCATCGTCGA
>JAGRGW010000062.1:15041-16986 GCA_020445315.1 Gammaproteobacteria bacterium | reverse complement strand
GCGTGATGTTGACGCTGACCGGCAATGTCAGCCCGGTTTCACGCCAGGCCAGGTGTTGTGCGAGCGCCTGTTCGAGTACCCACTCGTCGAGCGCGAACTCCAGCGAGTGACCGTGGATCAGCTTGAGGAAATGTCCCGGCAACAACTGGCCGTGTTCGGGGTGGTTCCAGCGCAACAGGGCCTCGGCGCCGACGACGGCCCCGGAACGCAGATCGATCCTCGGCTGGTAGTACAGCTCCAGTTGCGGTGAACCGAGTGCCTGGTCGAACTCCTTGACCAGCTGAAGCCGGCTGCGCATCTCCTGCTCCTGCAACGGATCGTACAGCTTGTAGGCCGAGCGCCCCGCATCCTTGGCCTTGTACATCGCCTTGTCTGCATGCCGCAAAAGCGTGTCTGCATCGACACTGTCGGTCGGGAACAGCGTCACGCCGATACTGGCGGTGACCGAGACCTGTTGCCCGTCGATGTCGAACGGCTCACTGACGTCCCCGAGGACACGATCGAGTATACGTTCGCCATCGATTACGCTGCCTAAGCCGTTCAACAGGATCACGAACTCGTCGCCGCCCAGGCGCGCCAGCGTATCGCCCTCGCGCAGACCGGTGTTGAGTCGCTCGGCCAGCGCGACCAGCAGGGCATCGCCGGCATGATGGCCAAACGTGTCGTTCACCGGCTTGAACCCGTCGAGATCGAGATAACACACGGCCAGCAGGCAGTTGGCACGACGTGCCTGGGCCATCGACTGAGACAGCCGGTCGCGCAGCAGTTCCTTGTTCGGCAAGCCGGTCAGCGTGTCGTTGAAAGCCATGAACTCGATGCGTTGCTCGATCCGCTTGCGCTCGACGAAATCGTGGGCCATGCCGGCGATGCGCGTGACCACCTCCCGGTCGGCCTCGTCGTAAGGCCGCCGCTTGTTACCGACCCCCATCACAGCGACGACGCGGTTGTCCCGCATGACCGGCACGGTCAACTCGGACCGGATCGGGGCATGGCCTTCGGGCAACCCTTTGCGATTCGGCAGGGATTCGTAATCGTTGTGAATGACGGCCTGTCTCTCACCGATACAGTCGGCCCAGACACCAGCCCTGGCGATCGGGTAGTGCACTTCGTGCTCGGCCGCAGAACACATCTCGCGGAGGGTGCGCGTCGACCATACCTGTAGCGACACCGTGTTCTGGTCTTCTTCGACAAAGTGATAGAAACCGATCTCGCTCGAACTCATCCGCTCCGCCGCGTCGAGCGCGGTCTGCATCAGCTCCTTCATGTCGCTCGTGTAGACCATGTCGGCGAGTTGCTGGCGCAGGGTGACGATCTCCTCGTTGCGCTTGCGTTCACCGATATCGTTCATGGTGCCGACCATGCGCAGGGGACTACCGTCGGCCGACCGCCGCACCACGCGCCCCTGCCCCTTTACCCATACCCAGGAGCCATCGGCGTGGCGAAGGCGATGCTCACAGACCCAGGGTTCCCCGCCGTTTTGCAGGTGTTGCTTCAGCGAAGCGTGCACGTGCTCCCGGTCATCCGGGTGGATGCGGACCTCCCAGGCCGCGTAGTCGGTCGGGACCTCGCTTTCTCCCAGGATCCTGGCCCATCCGGGACTGTAATAGACACTGCGCCCGGCGATATCCCAGTCCCACAGGCCATCACGCGCCGCGTCCATTGCCAGCCGATACCGCTCTTCGCTGGCCGACAGGGCCTGTCGCGCCGATGCGAGTTCGCGATTGTTCTCGCGCAACTGCCGATGTTGCTGCTCTCGCCCCAGTTGCGTCTTGACCCGTGCCAGCAGTTCTACCTTCCGGATGGGCTTGGTGACATAGTCGGCAGCGCCGGCCGCGAAGGCCGCCTGCACCGTCTCGTCATCGATGCGCGCGGTGATGAAAATCACCGGTGGCGCGTCCGCGCCGAACAATGCCTGCAGACGTCTGCAGACTTCGAGCCCGTCGAT
>JAGRGW010000062.1:0-15008 GCA_020445315.1 Gammaproteobacteria bacterium | reverse complement strand
GACAACGCTTCTTCACCCGCGGTGCTGGCAACGATGTCGTATCCGTCGAGGAAACTGATGAGCTGATCGATGACCGACTCGGTATCGTCGACAATGAGCACCGTTGCGCTCGCGGGAGTCGCCTGGTTCATCGCTCGACTGCCCCCTCGATCACGGCCAGGGCATCGGTATACCGATACCGCCGGATCAGCGGTCTCAGTTCATCCAGCAATGTCCGGTCCTCCGAATCGAGGTCGAACCCGTCGAATTCCTGTATCAACGGTTCAATGCGCCTCGGCCGACGTCGCCTGACCTCGTCCTGCAGGCAGCGCAGCAGCCGGCGACGTTCGTTGCGCGGAATCGGCGCACGGTCACCGACCGACGCCTTTTCGCCCAGATCGGCAGCCCGGATTGCCGCGACGACCTGCTCGATTGCGGTGAACAGGGCGTCTGCCCGCGCGCCGTCCCAATCGCTTTCGAGCGCCACGACGAGGTGCTGTATCTCGCTGGCACCGACCGCGCCACTGACACCCTTCAGGCTGTGCAGCAGCCTGCGCGAGGCCTCGCGGTCGTTCTCCCTCGCGGCCAGCATTCGCTGTCGGAAATCGCCGTAGTCCTCGGCGAAGTTCTGCAACTGGCGCCGGTACAGACCCGGATCACCGCCCATTCGACGCAATCCCACCTGCAGGTCAATCCCACTCAGCGCATCCGGCAGGCTTCCGAATGGCTCCGCGGCCTGCCCGGGATCGGATAAGGCTTCTATATCCGACGGCGGCAGGTAGCGCAGCAACACGTTGGCGAGTTTCTCGACGTCGATAGGCTTGTTCAGGTGCGCGTTCATTCCGCAACGACGGGTCTTCTCGACGTCGCTGACCAAGGCATCCGCGGTCAGGGCCACGATCGGAACCTCGCCATCCTTTTCACGTATTCGCATCGTCGCCTCGTAGCCATCCATCTCGGGCATCTGGATGTCCATCAGTACCAGGTCGAACCCTGTCGAATCGGTAGCGTGGCACTCCACTGCCTTCCTTCCATTCTCGGCATCCACGATCTCGATACCCGTATCCTTGAGCAACCCGTGAAGGATCTCGCGGTTCATCCGGTTGTCATCGGTCAGCAGAATCCGGCTTCCCCTCCGCGTAACCAGCGCGTCACGCAGGTCGAACTGCTCAGCCTGCGCGCCGTAGTGTCGCTGCACCTGCTCGCTGAACACGTCCACCAGCGTATCGTGGAAGCGCGACGGATTAATCGGCTTCGGCAGTGTCGCCGCCACCCCGCTGCCGGCCGTCAACTCCCGCTGGCCCAGCGGCAGATTCACCGGCACCAGCATCACGACATGCGCAGGGCGGCCAAGGGCGTCTTCCAGTCGACGCACAGCTTCACGTCCCTCGCCCTCGGGCAGCTTCCAGTTCAGGATGACCAGGTCCGGGGCCTGTTGCCCCGCTACCAGCTCGACCGCCTCGGCGATGCTGGCTGCCGCCAATGACGCGATCCCGATGCGCTTGCACAGACCCTCCAGCACCTGGCGGGACGTCGCCGAAGGATCGATGAGCAGGGCCCGCTTGCCGATCAACATCGACGCCGCCTCGGGCGTCGTCATCACTGCCGTCAGTGGCAGATCGACACAGAACTCGCTGCCGCTGCCCGGCTCGCTTCGCACCTCGATTCTCCCGTGCATCAGGTCCACCAATTGCCCGGTGATGTTCAGGCCCAGGCCGCTGCCACCAAACCGTCGCGTCGTGCTCGCATCGGCCTGTGAGAACGTGCCGAACAGCCGGTCGCGGGCCTCCGCCGGAATCCCCACCCCGGTATCCCAGACCCGGAAACGAATGCCATCATCAGGACCGCTTCGGACTTCGAGGCCAATCTCCCCCTTCTCGGTGAACTTCTCGGCGTTGTTCAACAGGTTGGTCAGGATCTGGCCGATGCGCGTCGGGTCGCCCAGCAAACGCCTCGGCACTCCGGCTTCGTAGATCACGTTGAAATCGAGCTGCTTCTCGCTCGCCCGGCCGCCCACCAGCAACGCGACGTTGTCGATCAGCCCGTGCAGCTCGAACTCGATGGACTCGAGCTCGAGCTTGCCGGCCTCGATCTTGGAGAAGTCGAGGATGTCGTTTATCAGGTGGAGCAGCGCGTTGGCCGAGACATCGATGTTCTGAACGTACTCTCTCTGCTCCGGGTCCAATGGCGTTCGCCCGACCAGGTAGTTCATGCCAATGATCGCGTGCATCGGCGTGCGAATCTCGTGCGACATATTGGCCAGGAAGTCGGATTTCGCCTGCGCTGCGCGTTCCGCCACCTCCTTGGCCGAGAGGAGTTCGCGATTGGAATCGGCCAGTTCGCGTGTTCGACGCTCGACCTTCCGTTCCAGTTCACCGCTGAGTTCCTGGTACTTGTGCAGCAGTACCTGGGTCTCGTTGTTCTTCTGCCGGAATACCTCGGCAGCGCGCGACAGGTCGCCGATCTCGTCGCGCAGCCTGTACGACGGGATGTCGGCATCGGCCGAGCCTTGGGCGAGCCACCGGAAAGTCTGCGTCAGCCTTTCGATCGGCATCGTGATACTACGCCCGATCTGGTACGACATGACCACGACCAGTATGAACAGGAAAGCACCCGCGTAGACGGCGGACTCGATAACCTGACCGATGAGCGACGTGATATGGCTTTCAATTTCCTGCATGGCATCGCGATGCAAGGCCTCGATCCTACGTGACTGGTAGAGGATCTCGTAGGCCTCCGCCGCCAGGACGACATCGACGAGGTAGAGGTAACCGCGCGTGCGCTGCACGGCCTCGAGGAAAACATCGCGGTAGCCTGCAACGGTATCGCCAAGTTCCGACAGCACGCTATCGGCATAGGCCCCATCACCTGGCACACGCAGCCATGACAGGTCCTGTTCCGTGCGCCGCAGGCTGTCGTTGGCGAGCTTGACGTAGTTGGCGTCGAGGGTATCGAAATAGCGATAGGCATATTTCTCGACCAGCAACAGGCTGTTCTGTACCTGGGCGGCGCGGGCGCGTCTGGCCGTGTCGGTTGTCGGCACGTTGGCCAGGTAACGCCGGGCCAGGTTCTCCGCGGTCGACGCGTAGCGCCTGATCTCCTCGCCGACCAGCTTTGCCTGCAGGTCGCGCTGCAACTGCAGTTCGCCGAACGTCTTGATGTAACTGTCGAGGTGGCGCGAGATCAGCGCGACCTGGGGGGCACTGATCGGGTTGTTGCTGGCGCGCAAGGTGTCGAGCAGGGTCTTCAATTCGCCGTGAGTATAGTGGACCCGCTCGGCGGCCGAAGGCAGACCGTCGTGGGTAAAGGTATCGACAGCGTGCTGGATCTCGTGGATCCTGCTGGCGAGCCGCTGGCTCATTCGGGCATCGTTGCTGTAGCTGACGAAGTGGCGGAACTCACCGGTCGTCGTACTGAGACTGATGTACGAAACCAGCACGATCGTCAGGCTTACCGCACCCAGCACCACGTAACCGAGGTGAATGCGCTGCTTGAGGGGAATACGGTCCGTGATCAACCCGATCATGTGAGTACGAACTCCTTCCACTTCGTCAGCGTGTACTCATACTGATCCATCACCGTGTTCCAGACCGCGACATTCTCGAAACGCTTGATGTACGCGCCGCCGCTCCTGGTCTCACCGGGCCGCACCGAGACGCGTCCGTCGGTGCCTCGCAGTTCGGTCGCGGCCGGTTCGCCTTCGTACCAGTAGTCCCACTCGGCCGGGCTCATGAACTCACGCGAGCGTTGCGGATTCGATATGTAGTAGCCCTGGCGTGCGATGAAGGCTCCGGGCCAGCCCGACAGCCACCAGTTCATGTACGCGTAGGCGGCCTCCTGCCGCTCGCCCCGGGATTCACGCGACAGGCACATGACACCGTGCCAGGCCCGGTAGCCCTCACGCGGCGCGGCGTAGATGCACGGGATTCCCACCCCGTTGAGTGAACTCACGGCCGGCGAGAACATGCTTTGCAGCACCACGTCACCCGAGCGCATCAGGTCGACCGAATGCGGCACCGACGACCAGACCCCGCGGAAGTGGCCCTTGCGCTTGAGATCGATGACGATCCTGAACAACTGGTCGATCTCGGCCCGCGACATGTTGCCCATGTCCTCGAACGTCATCAGGCCCTTCGCCTGCACCGCGAGGGCGAGATCGAAGATACCGATGGTCGGCGCGTTGACGATGGCAACCTTGCCGTGATGCCGCTCGTCGAGCAGCCACGACCAGCTCTCGGTTTCGTAGGGAACGCCCCGCGGAATCACCGCCGCGTTGTAACCGAACGAATCCGTGTTGTGGACGTAAGGCAGGAAACTGATGTCACTGCTCGGCAGCGCACCCAGCGAGTTGTCTTCCTGCACGTAGAGCAGCTTGAATGGCGCATCGCCGAGGCCGATCTTGGCGCGTGAACTGATCCTGCCGCGCTTGCTCAGGTCGTTGATTTCGTCCCAGTAACGCAGTCGGGCAATCTCGATCGGCTGAATCGCACCCGCCTGCCAGAGCACCTTGATGCTGTTCGACCACTGCTCGTAGAGATCGAACGACGACGGGTCGGTCGATGCCTTCAGCAAGACCTCGGCGCTACCGCCCGGGTAGAATTCGATATTGATGCCAAGATCCTGCTCTGCGCGGCGGCGCAGCGGTTCCTGCAGGGTCACGTGGGTACCGACGACGCGAATGGTCGGGCGACGGTTGACTGCCTTGACGATCGAGGGAAAGCCCAGCGCTGCCACGGCTGCCGCGGACGACTTGACGAACTGCCTTCGATTCATGGCCGCGGCCTCTGCTCAACGCCTCCCGATCACCTCCAGCCGAATCATGCCCCGCGACTGGTCACGGCGACCCTGGTCTTCGTTCGAAGATCGTGTGCCCTTCGCAGGCGGAGGCCAGGTTACCGGGGCAGGCCCTGCGATACCGTGTAGTGAATGTATCGGTGGATGTCCGGGACACTTTAAATCGGCAAACGGAACCCGGACACGGAACCCACCCAAGACGCTGCCTGAAAGACAGGCGAGATCGGGGATCGCGAACGGACGTCTGCCGCGATCATCGTGCAGGTCGGGGAAGACGAAAAAGTTCCATAGGCGAACCATGGAACAGGCAAATGCTGTCAATTATTATTTCGGGAGAATGTTGCACTGCACCAATACGACAAAAGATGCCATTATTTTCGTGTCGAATTCTTCTCCTCCAGAATCGACATTCCTTGATGCCCCGCCGTTCTCGCGCGGGGCTTTTTTTGCCTGCACCGGGATCGGAGTTGTTTATCGATCAATGACTTCCCGGTTTATTCAAACGCATTGTCGATGGAATGAAGCACCCGAATCGCCCCACTGCCTGCTGCAGGCGGTCTCAAGCCGTCGCACGCAGATCGACATGCTTCAGCGGAAACCGGCGCACGCGCCTTCCGGTGGCCTGGAAAATCGCGTTCAGTACGGCCGGCGCTGCCACGGCAATGGTCGGCTCGCCGATGCCTCCCCAGAAACCGCCTGACGGCATCACGATGACTTCGACCTTGGGCATTTCGCTGATCAGCATCGACGGATAGTCATCGAAATTACGCTGTTGTACCGCGCCACCCTCGATGGTGCACTCACCGTACAGCAGGGCCGACAGTCCGTACACGAACGAACCCTCGACCTGGGCCTCGATCTGCTGCGGGTTGACCGCGTAGCCGGGGTCGGTCGCGGCCACGATTCGGTGGATCTTCAGGCGGCCCTGGCCGTCGACAGACACCTCGGCGCAGGCGGCCACATGCGACGCGAACGCTTTGCACACCGCCAATCCCCGGTAGGTGCCGGCGGGTGCCGGCTGTTCCCAGCCGACCCTCTCGGCCACGGCATCGAGTACCGCGAGGGACTTGGGGTGATGCTTCATCAGCTTGCGACGGAACGCGAGCGGGTCCTGGCCGGCCGCGTGGGCCAACTCGTCCAGGAAACACTCCAGGTAGATGGCATTCTGGTTGACGTTTACGCCACGCCAGAAGCCCGGTGGCACCGGCGGGTTGCGCATCGCATGATCGACCAGCAGGTTGGGCACCGTGTAGCTGATTTCGTGGTCACCGTCCGGCAGCATGCCCTGAAACACGAATGCATCCATCCCGTTGCTCATCCAGGCCGGGTTGACCGAGGCCAGGATCGATTGCCCGGAGATGCGCACGTGCAGCCCGGTCAGGTTGCCCTGCGAGTCCAGTCCCCCGGTCAACCGGCATTGGGTGATCGGATGATAGTGCCCGTGCTGCATGTCTTCTTCACGGGTCCAGAGCAGCTTCACCGGTATACCCGGCAATTGCCGGGCAATCAGCACAGCCTGGGTAACGAAGTCGTGAAAGGCGCCTCGACGACCGAAGCCGCCGCCGAGATGGATCTTGTGCACCTCGCACTGGCCGGTCGCCAGGCCGGATGCCGTGGCAGCCGCCTCCAACGCGGCCTCGCCGTTCTGGGTCGGGCACCAGACCTCGCAACGCTCCGGCGTCCACAGCGCGGTGGCATTCATCGGTTCCATCGTGGCGTGGTTCTGGTAGGGATAGGCGTAGGTGGCTTCCACGACCCGGTCGGCAGCCTGCAAAGCCGCCCTGGCGTCGCCCTTCTGGTGTCCGATGAAGGCATCTTCCGCGTTCAGGCCCTCTGCCAGCATCGCGTCGATGGAGTCGCTGCTGACCTCGGCATTGGTCCCCCGGTCCCATTCGATCGGCAGTGCATCCAATGCACGCTTGGCCTGCCACCAGGTCTCCCCGACAACGGCCACGGCATCTTCGCCCACGCTGACCACCGCGCGAACACCCGGCATGCCATTGACCGAGGCAGCATCGAAGCGCTGCACCCGACCACCGAAGGTCGGGCAGGCGCGAATGGCCGCATTGAGCATGCCCGGCAGTTTCAGGTCGGCGCCAAATACCTGCCTGCCATTGAGCTTGTCCGCCGTGTCCAGGCGCTTGACCGGCTTGCCGATGAGTTTCCAGTCGCGGGGGTCCTTCAGCGTGACCTGCTCAGGCGGGAACAACTCGGCGGCCGCCGAGGCAACCTTGCCATAGCGGGTAACGCGCCCAGTCGGCACGTGCGTGATGATGCCGTTGGCGACGGCGCATTCTCCGGGGTCGACATCCCAGGCCTCTGCTGCCGCCTCGATCAGCATCTCCCTGGCGACCGCGCCGCCCTTGCGCACGTAGGCATGGCTGCCGCGGATACCCTGGCTGCCACCGGTGGAAAAGCTGCGCCAGACACGACCCCGGGCCAGGTTCTGGCCCGGGGTCGGGTACTCGGTGGTCACCTTCGACCAGTCGCACTCCAGTTCTTCGGCGACCATCTGCGCCAGGCCGGTAAGGGTTCCCTGCCCCATCTCTGAGCGCGCAATCCGGATCACAACCGTGTCGTCCGGCCTGATGACGACCCAGGCGTTGACTTCGGGGACCTTGTCCCCACCCGGATCGTCCGGCGACGATATACCCGCTCGCGCAACAATCGGCAGGTACAGGCCGAGGGAGAAACCCGCACCGAGCGCAGTACTCCCAATGACGAATTCCCTGCGTGAGACGTCGACGGTGTCCTTGCCCATCAGGCTTTGCCTCCCTTACCGATGCGCGCCGCCAGGTGTATTCCCTCGCGCACCCTGTTGTAGGTGCCGCAACGACAGATGTTCGTGATGGCGGCATCGATGTCGCTGTCGCTGGGCCGTGGTTTGCGCTTCAGCAGCGCAGCCGCGCTCATGATCATGCCCGACTGGCAATAGCCGCACTGGGGAACATCGAGTTCCAGCCAGGCGCGTTGCAGGGGGTGGCTGCTGTCGGCTGACAGACCCTCGATGGTCGTGATTTCGTTGGCGTCCGTGAAGGCGGACACCGGCATGACGCAAGCGCGCACCGGTTGATCATCAACCAGCACCGTGCATGACCCGCAAAGCCCGATGCCGCAACTGTACTTGGTGCCGGTCAAACCCAGTTGCTCGCGCAGCACCCACAGCAGCGGTGTCGATGCATCCACATCGACTTCGGTCATCTCACCGTTGATCCTCAATTTCACAACGCTCTCCCCTGTGTTCGCCATACATCACGCATCAGCGACGATCCCCGCGACAGGCTTGCCGTCCCGCATCAACGCCGGCACCGGGTTGACGTGGTCGCAAACGAATTTATCGCTTAAGAATAGTCGAGGACAGTGCCCGGGAACGCCATGGGCACGCAAAAGCACGCGTTGAATCAGGCAGAAAAGCGGACCGGCGGCCTTGCTGCGCCGCAGCATTGCTGCCAGCCGCCCGAACAATCCTGGACGGGGGTTGATTGCACAAAACCGACATCCGCACCGGATTGGCAATGCGTGGGTTGCCCACACCCGCTATTCCGGCAACGCGCACCGTTTCCGCAATCGACGCAACCCGATGGTTTCGTGGCCACGCCCCAGACCTCGGCTGCGCGGAATACGCACCGTCGCGACTCTCGGTGGAATGGCCAAATCCAGAACGGAGCGGCGTTGACCGGGGCGGATTTCGTCTGAACCCGATGAACTCATTAGACCTCAACAATTTTACTCTGACCCCAATTACTTATTGCGATTTTCCTCTCTTGAACCATTATTACCAACGTTGCACTGGCGGCTGGGAAGCCAATTTGTCGGCCCGGTCGATATCCGCGCAAGTCGAGCGACAGGTCACAGGCTCGGCCTTGTTTGATTCAAAAACAACGGGCGTCGATCCATGACTGTTCCTTTTCGCCGCACAAGGCTTGTTTTCCAGCTGCTTTTCCTGGCGGCATCCCTGGCGATAATCATCAACGGTTATTCAGCCTCGAGCCAGCCGCCGGACATACGCATTCTCTGGACCAACGATACGCACGGTTACCTGAGTCCTCTCTATCATCGCGAGGAAGGCGACGATCGCTTCGTCGAACGTGCAAAGCGCGAAGGTCGCGTCGGAGGATTTGCCCATATCGCGACGATCATCAAGCGCCAACGGGCTGAACTACAGGACCGAACGCTCCTGCTGGACAGTGGCGACACCTGGCATGGAACCGTCGTACCGGTGCGCCTGGGCGGAACGCCCGTGGTCGAATTGATGAACACCCTCGGTTACGACGCCATGGTGCCAGGGAACGTGGATTTCTTTTACGACCAGGAAACCCTCGAGAACCTGTTTTCCGCCGCCGAATTCCCCGTTCTGATGGCGAATTTCTACGATGCCGAATGGGGTGAGCGGGCCGAACTGTCCAACGTCAAGCCATACATCGTCAGGCAGTTCAATGGCATCAAGGTTGGCATTGTCGGCATGACCTACCACTGGATGTCCAAAGTTGCCGATCATCCGCAATGGAGTTTCGGACTGCGGGTCGCCGAAGTCCAGGATGACATCGATCACCTGCGCACCTCGGAGAATGTCGACCTCGTGATCCTGTTGTCACACATGGGCTGGAAGGCCGACAGGCGCTACGCGGAAATGGTGAATGGCATTGACGTGATCGTCGGCGCACATACACACGACATCCTGTATCGCCCCACCACCGTGTACAACGAAGCAAGCGGGCGCGACGTGTTGATCGTGCAATGCGGCTCGCACGGCAAGCTGGTTGGCCAACTTGACTTGAGGATCGATGAACGGGGTGTAACCGCCTACGAGCAAACCCTGTTCCCGGTGAATACCCGGGAAGTGGCGCCGGACCCGCAAATCGCCAGGACCATCGAGAAACTCCGTGCGCCCTACAAGGCCGAATTGGAACGGGTGATCGGCGAAACCGGCACGGTGCTCTACCGTCAGGGTACCTGGCAGAGTACAGCGGACAACCTGGTTACCGATGCGCTACGGGCCCGCACCCTGCAGGACGTCGTGATAAAACAACCGGGCCGATACGGTGCGACCATCCTGCCTGGCCCGATCACGGTGGAAGACGTGTATAACCTCGTACCCGCGGAATCCAGGATCTTTCACATGAAGTTCAGCGGCCTCCAGTTACGATCGATGTTCGAAGGCGCCGTGGACAATGTGATTACCGAAGACGCGCTCCAGCAGATCGGGGGATACATGTGGCGTTTCTCCGGGCTCGAGTTGACCGTTGACCTGTCGAAGCCCTACCCGAATCGCATCCAGAAGATCATCGTCGACAGCAAACCGATCGGCGACGACACGCTGTACTCGCTGGCGGAGTTCGACATGTTCTTCCGCAACAGCCCAGAGGCGGTCGAGGTCACAGAGACTGAAAAGATCGGTCCACGGGAAGTGATTGCCTATATCGAGGAACTGGGGCGCGTTTCTGCCGAGCCCGACCGCCGCATCACCGATCAACAGGGAAACCGGATGACCGACCATCCGCATTTGCGCGAAACCTGGGAAGCCACGGGACAAAACGAATTCGATCTGAACAGTAGCAGGGTCTTCAAGTACGAAGGCCGATTCGATACGTCCGGGCGCGTGGTCAAGCGCCTGTAAGGGTCAATCACGGCACAGGGTGGCAACCCGGCACGCAGTGGCAGATTCATGCCATCTGCGACGAAACCTGCGTGAATCTCGATGTGAAGATGGTGCCCGGGGCCGGGCTCGAACCGGCAAGATCGCAATGATCGGCGGATTTTAAGTCCGCTGCGTTTACCAATTTCGCCACCCGGGCAGGGAATCGGGGCATCGACGGCATCGACACCCAAGGCGGTGCACCGTGTCACGGATCAACCGTCTAGTGCCAGCGAGGCTGCAAAGGCGATACGGCGGGCGTAGTCTGCCTTATCGCATCGGAAATATCGAACGAAAGCACGACTGGACAGCCCGGCCGGCCGGGTTCGATCAGGGCGATTCGACACTGGGCAGGCGGCGGCCATCTTTACCCTTGCGCGTGAAACGAAGGATCGTGGACACCAGGGTCTCGCTGTCGCAGGGCTTCGCCAGGTGCTCGACCATGCCGGCCCGCCCGCATTTCTCCCCGTCATCGGGCAACACGTGTGCTGTCAGGCCGACGACCGGCAGCGCTGGCGCAATCTCGCCGATGCGCTGCGTTGCCTCGTAGCCATCCATCACCGGCATCTGGATATCCATCAGCACCAGGTCCAACGACGTCGCATGACCCGTTCGCACCTCCTTGACTGCCTGCAGGCCGTTCTCCGCGAAGAGGACATCGGCACCCTCACGCGACAGCAGGTAGTCGAGCAGGCTTCGGTTGACCGAGTCGTCGTCGGTCACGAGAATCGTCAGGCCATCGAGTCGCGCCTGCTCCAGGCGCGGTCGAACGACGTCTGCATCAGAAGGCTTGTCGACGGGCACCAGCGGTAGCGTCACGCAGAACGACGAACCCTGGCCGCGCTCACTCGACACCTGGACGTTGCCGCCCATCAGGTGCGCCAGGCTGTGGGCGATACTGAGGCCCAGCCCAGAACCGCCGTGTCGTCGCGTCATCGAATTGTCGGCCTGCTCGAACGGCCGGAATAGTCGTTCCCGGTCCTCGTCGCTCAGCCCACTCCCGGTATCGGAAACGTCGAGCCTGACCTGCCCGTCCCGCCAGGCGACGCTGACACGCACCGCGCCGTGATCGGTGAACTTGACGGCGTTCGACAACAGGTTCAACAGGATCTGCTGCAGACGCACGCGATCGCCGCGGAACCACCGAGGCATCGCGTCGTCGATGTCCACCGTCAACGCAAGCGACTTGCTGCGTGCCTTCTCGGCGACCATCTCGACGGAATCCGCAACCGTGGCCGGCAACGAGAACCGCTCCTCGTGAAGGGCCAGTTTGCCGGCGTCGATCGCGGACAGGTCGAGTACGTCGTCCAGGACGCGCAGCAGCAACTCCCCGGAATTGATGATCCGGTGGAAGCACAGCTGCGACGTCTGCTCGCGGCTGTCGCGCTGGCCGATCTCGGCGAATCCCAGGACCGCGTTCAACGGCGTTCTAATCTCGTGCGACATGTTGGCCAGGAAAGCCGCCTTGGCCTGCGCACCGGCCTCGGCCGCGTCCTTCGAACGGGCGAGATCGTGGGTCTTGGCATCGACCATGTCCTGCAACTTGTCACGCTCGGCACGCAGTGCGCCCTCGGTCGCCGCGCGTTGCTGAAAATGGCGTTCACGCAGGTAAAGCGCGCCGCCGCCGGCAATCGCCAGCAGGAAAAAGAACAACGGCAGGCTCCCCGACAGCGCCTCTTGCCAGACATGCCAGCGGTCACGCTCCGAGACGACGACCCACCCGCCGTTGGCGATCCGCTGGCCCAACCGGTACCGGCCTTCGCTGAAGAAAGGCCCCTGCTCTCGCGCCGAAGCGCGGATGACGGCCTGCAACGTCTCGCTATCCATCGGCGCGTCCATCGACCCCGCCGGATCGAGCCGCTCTGGCGCATCATCGATTCGGGCCACGACCTCGCCCGACGGGCCGATGACAGAATGAACATCATGCTCATGGTGATGCTGCCGCAGCACCCGCGACAGCGAGCGCACGGTCAGGTCGAAACCGACGATGCCGGTAAACGCCGTATCAAGGTACACAGGGGCGCCAAAGGTCACCATGGCGCCCTGCCCTGCTTCGTCTTCGTAGACCGGTGTGATGTAGGGTTCGCGCCCGGGATTGAGATCGGGTTGCCCCAGGCGGAACAGATCCATCGCAAAGAAGGCGTCGTCCATGAAGAAATCGGCGAACGGGATGTAGGGATACACCGCCATGAATCGCCGCGCGGAGAGGTAATAGACCCATGGCGTCTCCGGGTAGACGCCTTTCACCCAGCGGAAAAAGGGCTCCAGCGTCAGGGCGACATTGAGTTCTCTGGCCAGGTCCGCCGAACCGAGGGGGCCCAGCCCGGTAAGGTTCAATCGCGCCGCACTGTCCATCGGCGCGGGTAGTCCCGACAGGCCATAGCCCCCTGTGCCTGGTACCGGTCCCAGCGACCCGGCATAGGTTGATGTCAATGCCTCCGCGTGATCGATGTGACTGCCCGCCGCGGCTTGCAGACCCCTGACCACCGCAAAGGCGCTGTCCACCTCGTGCTTCAGTGCCCTGACCTGGGCGACATGGCGCGACTCGAAGTCCGCTACCGACGTGTCGAGTCGACGGTTGACCTCCATGGCCAGCAGACCGCACATCGACGCGGCTACCACGATGGCCGCGAGGGCGGATTTCCAGAAAAGAGGTTTCGTCTCGGTCATGTACCTGCCGCAACTACCGGTTCAAACTGCAAACCCATTCGGCGGGACAGCACACGCTGGCCGCAAATCATGCAAAGCCGCGACGCGACTGCCACTGTCGTCGGCCGGCCATTCGGCCGATGAACGCCGATCCAGCATATGCTTTTCCATGTTATCGCAACATTCGCCGACCTACCCTGACCACGCCCTGCACAGGACCGACCATGGGGACCGTCATACGGGGTTGAGCGGGGAGGCGCCAGGTCCGCAGGACGTGCTACGGCAACGGTCCGTTTCGCGGCTTTCCGGCACCGTCGACGGCAGGGCCAATAGGCGCTACACATCTACCAAACATGATGCTAGACTTCGCGCTCTCTGAAACCACGACGTTTTAGCTAAGTGGTTGATCTCGAAGGCCGAGTGGCAGAGTGGTCATGCAGCGGATTGCAAATCCGTGGACATCGGTTCGATTCCGGTCTCGGCCTCCATTCCAAGCGCGCGCCAACACAGCCGCGATCCAGCCCGAGAACGCGTATTCAGCACCGCACCCCCTGACGCGTGCAATCGCTCCGCTGGTTTTACCCGCGACTTAAATACGACTCACGACAACGGCCGCTGCATGATCACCGCGACGCATACGCCGACTGGTAAATGTAGGACGGGCAGTCCGGTCACATGATGCCGCAGGATCCGCGCGAACGTCAGCTACTCGCGTCACCCATCGTCCGCCGCGTACACCTTCAGGGTTTCCAGGTCGACAACCTCGATCTTTCGGCGCGAGATACTGATCCAGCGCCGGTCCTCGAACTGTTTCAACAGCCGACTGACGACCTCCCTCACGCTGCCCAGTTCGTCGGCGATCTGCTGGTGCGACTCGTCCAGTTCCGGCGCGCGTTGCGCAAGATAGGCGGCCAGTCGCCGATCGAGCTTGCGGAAAGTGATCTCGTCGATCAGTTGCATGAACCCGGCCAGCCGCTGCGCAAACAGGTGGAACACCGCCGTGCGGAAACTGCGCTGCTCGTCGACCAGGCGATGAAACAGCGGAGCGGGCAGCACGATGGCCACCACGTCATCCTCGGTCACGCCCGCCGCGGGATAGACGTCGCCGCCCAACAGGCAACTGAGCGTCAGGATGCACAGCTCGTCGCGGTTGACCCGGTAGAGACTGATCTCGCGCCCGGCCGGGCTGCGCGTGAATACGCGAACGGAACCTGACACGACCAGTGCCAGCGAGTTGCAGGTATCCCCGCAGTCGAACAGCGCTGTCTTCCCCGGTACCCGGGCCAACACGGCATTCTCGGTAATCAGTTGCCTGGCATCGATCGGCAGATCCCCGAGCGAATCGCAACGTTGCAACAGGTCTATGTCGACACTCATCGATTCCCCCTCGCGTGGCGCCACCGGGCTGTCGCCCCGGCGAGCCCGCTCACGGGGAACGATCGGACGACACGCCGAAGTGACTGTCATATGCCGCCTGCAACCAGGCCTCGTCGCGATCCGCGTGGCAGCCACCGTTGGCGCAGCTGTTGGGAACACCCCAAGTCGCGGTGTCCGACGGCGGCACGATCCCGGGGGCATGGCTGTGCAGCGTAAAAGCGCCGCCGTTTTTGACCGTCAGCGGCATGTGGCAGTTTACACAGCTTACGCCCACATCGGCAGGACACGGCACGTGGCGCGCCCGGGATTCTTCGCGATGATAGTACGCGCCTTTTTCGTGGCAGGTCTCGCAGCGCAACCGGGCTTGATCCAGTTCGCCGTGCACCTGGTGACACACGGCGCAGGTGACTGGCGAGAGGTCGTCGGATTCGAGCGCGGCAACGTCCACGGCCTGCCCCAGCGCGGCCTCGCCGACATGGCAGCGCAGGCATGAACCATCCACCTGGCCGTAGCGTCCGTCGTAGCCGTCGCGCAGTGATTTCAAGCTGTCGGCATGCCCGCCCTGCTGCCAGGC
>JAGRGW010000419.1:1486-2847 GCA_020445315.1 Gammaproteobacteria bacterium | reverse complement strand
GCTGGATCCTGCCACTGATGTCGACGACCTGTTTCCGCTCGCGGTCGATCGCGGTGATGCGGTACCCGATGCGCTGTTCGACGCGACCGGCCTGTTCGTGTCGCAGCGGCTGGTTCAGGCTCGCCCAGTCGACATCGCCGGCGAGCCACGCGGACAACTGCACGCGATTGTAGGGCTCGTACTGCTCGTCACCGTAGATGATGACGTGACGGTCCGGCAGGTGGTCGAGCAGCTTGTGCGCGAGACGCATGCCGACCGGACCGTTACCCACGATAACGATCGGCAGTTCGTCGCTCCGTGTTGCGGCGACGGGTATCGGTTCGGCCAAGCTGGCTGCCTGTGACATCGCTTCCTCGTCTGTACTGCGCTGCACCCGGTGCGGCGTTTCAAAGCGCTCCGCGACGCTGGTGCGTAAACAAAAAAGGCGTCCGTGCACGACACCGCAGTGCCGTACATGGACGCCTTTGTCCGGCCCGGCCGCCTTTGGCCGGGATGAAACTGTCTTGCGGACAGCGCCATTGCTGTCCCCGCTTTTGCAACGCAAGCGCAATGCCAAAAATGACTTGCGTTCGGCTTGTTTCGTGGAATCAGTGGGTTATGTTTGTTGCACCAGGAGCGGGCCCCGCTCCGGGGCGGATTTTTGTCCACCGTTGGTGCGGGTGCAGCAAAATGAGGCCCGGGGTTTGTGCGTTTTTGGGTTGGAGGCGCGATGCAATGCGCGCTGCTTGTTGCACCGCATGCGGGTTCAGCAACGCGTAGGGCGCAATACCCGCAGGGCATTGCGCCGCAAGTCGGGGATCCTGTTCACGCACTCGCTACAATGCCCCCATGAGCAACCAGGACCTCTTCAGCCCCCCCGATCAAGCCGATCAGCCAGGTCAACCGAACCAACCCGACCGCCCGCTGGCCGACCGCATGCGCCCGTCGACACTCGATGGTTACATCGGTCAGCAGCACCTGCTCGGCGAGGGCAAGCCGCTGCGTCGCGCGATCGAGGCCGGCCGCCTGCACTCGATGATCTTCTGGGGGCCGCCGGGCACCGGCAAGACCACGCTGGCGCGGCTGCTCGCCAACACCTCGGGGTTCGACTTCCAGACGCTGTCCGCCGTGCTGGCCGGCGTCAAGGACATCCGCGCCGCCGTCGATCGCGCGAAGCAACTGCGCGCACAGTCGGGGCAGGGCACGCTGCTGTTCATCGACGAGGTCCATCGCTTCAACAAGAGCCAGCAGGACGCGTTCCTGCCACATGTTGAAGACGGCACGCTGCTGTTCGTCGGCGCGACCACCGAGAACCCGTCGTTCGAACTCAACAACGCGCTGTTGTCGCGGGCGCGTGTCTACGTGCTCAAGGCGCTGCCTGC
>JAGRGW010000419.1:0-1423 GCA_020445315.1 Gammaproteobacteria bacterium | reverse complement strand
GCCATCGGCGACACCGGCCTCGACACGATCGCCGAGGCCGCCGACGGCGATGCCCGGCGCGCGCTGAACCTGCTCGAGATCGCTGCCGACCTGGCCGAGGACGGCATGATTGCCGACGCGGTGGTCGACGAGGTCGCCAGTGGCCAGGTGCGCCGGTTCGACAAGGGCGGCGAGGCCTTCTACGACCAGATCTCGGCGTTGCACAAATCGGTGCGCGGCTCGTCGCCGGACGGGGCGCTGTACTGGCTTTGCCGCATGCTCGATGGCGGTTGCGATGCCTTGTACATTGCACGGCGCGTCGTGCGCATGGCGTCGGAGGACATCGGCAACGCCGACCCGCGCGCACTCGAAGTGGCGCTGAACGCCTGGCAGGTGCAACAGCGCCTCGGCAGCCCCGAGGGTGAACTGGCGATCGCCCAGGCCGTGGTCTACATGGCCTGCGCCGCCAAGAGCAATGCCGTCTACACCGCGTTCAACCAGGCCATGGATGCGGCAAAAAAGTCCGGCTCGCTCGACGTGCCGATCCACCTGCGCAATGCACCGACTCGCTTGATGAAAGAACTCGGCTACGGTAAGGCCTACCGCTACGCGCACGACGAGCCCGGCGCCTACGCCGCCGGTGAAACGTACCTGCCGGATGAACTCGTGGGTACCCGGTTCTACGAGCCGGTGGATCGCGGGCTGGAGATCAGGATCGCGGAAAAGCTGGCGCAGCTGCGGGCGTTGGATGAGGCGGTGGGTCCCGAACCCGAGAATTAACGGAATCGGTGCAATGCGCTGCGCTTATTGCACCCTACGGGAGGGGGTGGTGTAGGGCGCAACACCGGCGGTGCGTTGCGCCGGATCGGTAGAAGGTGCAATGCGCTGCGCTTATTGCACCCTACGGCAGGGAGTTGGCGTGGGGCGCAACACCCGCAGGGCGTTGCGTCGGGTCGACGGACGGTGCAATGCGCTGCGCTTATTGCACCCTACGGCAAGGGGCTGGCGTAAGGCGCAACACCCGCAGGGCGTTGCGCGGGAAGGCTGTCGATCCCCGACCGCTTCCGCTAAAATCCCGCGATCGAACGAAGAGTCCCGATCGTGAATCAAGCCCTCGCCATTGCTGCCGGCGGCGCCATCGGTGCGCTTTTGCGCTTCTGGGTGTCGTCGGGTATCTACGCCTGGCTGGGCAGGGGGTTCCCCTACGGTACGCTGGTCGTCAACGTCCTTGGCTCGCTGCTGATGGGATACCTCTATATAGTCCTGATCGAGCGCACGGCGCTCGGAGCCGAGTGGCGCGCTTTTGTGCTGGTCGGGCTGTTGGGGGCCTTCACGACGTTCTCGACGTTTTCGATCGAGACACTGAACCTGCTGGAACAGGCCGATTATGGCAAGGCGATGGCGAACGTGGCGGTCAGCGTCGTGGCCTGTGTCGGCGCGGCGT
>JAGRGW010000418.1 GCA_020445315.1 Gammaproteobacteria bacterium | reverse complement strand
GGCTACTACAGCTACAAGTGGGCCGAGGTGCTGTCAGCCGACGCCTTCTCACTGTTCGAGGAACAGGGGATCTTCGACCAGGCCACCGGCCAGTCCTTTCTGCACAACATCCTGGAGAAGGGTGGCTCGGAGGACGCAATGGCGCTGTTCGTCGCGTTCAGGGGCCGCGAACCGCAGATCGACGCCCTGCTGCGTCACACCGGGATCGCGGCCTGAGAACCCACCGGGACTGCGCTCAGCCGGTTATGGTATGGGCGCTCAGAGGCGCGGCCTGAGGTCCTCGACGAAGCCGCGCCCGACCTCGCCGTGGATATCGAAGGCGAACTCCACGCCGAGCGCCTCGAGCGATTCGGCCTGCTCGGGGTAACGCGTGGCCGCCGCGATCCGGCCACTGTAGCCGTGCTCGCGCAGGCGTTCGGCGGCCGACAGGTTGGCGTGGTGGGACGGCAGCGCCAGGATCACCCACTCGAGCCGCTGCACCAGGCCAGGAACGCGTGACCAGAAGTCCGGGTTCGTCCCGTCACCGCTGATCACGTGGCGCCCGGCCTGCTGGTGCTGCTCGGTCTTGGTCTCGTCACTGTCGACCCCGATGACCGACCTCTCGCAGCTGGCGATCATGGCATCGTAGATCGACGCGCCGACACGCCCCATGCCAAAGATCATGACATCGACCGGTGGCAGGTGGAATTCGGCATCCGCCGGCAGGCGCCGGGCGCGTTCGAAGCGCTTGATCCGCGTTCGCCAGCGCGCGTACAGGCGATCACCGCTCGCGGCCAGCGGGGCCGAGACGACGAACGACACCGACAGCACGATCGCGAGCACCGCCAGCCACTGTGCCGGCAACCAGCCCGCCGCGGTGGCCATCGTGCCGACGATCAGGCCGAATTCGCTGTAGTTGGCGAGGTTCAGCGACGACTGCCACGCGGTCCGCGCGCGCAGCCTGAACAACGCGAACAGGCCGAAGTACAACGCCACCTTGAGCGGCAGGAACAACAGCAGGCAGGCCGCGATGACCAGCTCGGCCCAACCCGGCAGCGCGGTCATGCCGACACTGAGAAAGAAACCGACCAGGAACAGGTCCTTGAAGCCCAGCAGCGCCTTTGCCAGCTCATTGGCCTTCGGGTGGTTCGCCAGCAACATGCCGACGACGAGGGCGCCGAGATCGCCCTTCATCTCGACCAGTTCGAACACGTCGGCACCGCCGACCGCCAGCACGATACCGAAAAGAATCATCAGTTCGCCGTGGCCGGTGCGCGCCAACACGAAGTGCAGCACGTGGCGGAACGGTATCAGCAACAGCAGGCCGAGGGCCCAGGCACTGGGCAGCTTACCCGCCGTCACGGCGACGAAAACGACCGCCGCGATATCCTGGATGATCAGCACACCGATCGCCACGCGCGCGTGGCGTGTCACCGCGGCGCCCATGATGTCGAGGATCTTGACCGCGAACACCGTGCTCGAGAACGACAGCGCAAAACCGATCAGCATCGCCGTCTGCCACTCGATACCGGCCACGAGGTGCAGCCCCGTCGTCGACAGCAGCATGAAGAACCCGGTCAGCAGCAGGGTGACGATCACGAGATGGATCGACGCGACCCCCCAGGCCTCGGGCCGCATCAGCGATCGCAGCTGCAACTTGAGCCCGATCGAGAACAGCAACAGGGTCACGCCGAGATCGGCCGTGACGGCGAGAAACTCTCCGGCCTCGGCGCCGGCCGCGTTCAACACGAACCCGGCGACCAGGAAACCGACCAGCGGCGGCAGGCGAAACGCCGTCGCAACCCAGCCGCACAGGAACGCGATCGCGATCCAGAGTGCGTCGCGCGGGTCGATTGCCAGCAGGATCGATTCCATCAGCACCTCGTAGACTGACTGAAGGCCCAGTCTATCGCGCCAGGGTCACGCTGGCTGTCAGCCGTGGGCAGGCCGGTCAGATGTCGGCCTCGACCCGGCCGGTTTCGAGCAGGCGCGCGATACGCTCGAGGTTGGCGTCCCAGTCGTAGCGCTCGTGGACACAGGCGCGCGCCGCCGTGTCCTGCCGGCGCGGATTGCGCAGCAGTTCGATCGCGGCATCGGTGAGCGCCCCGGCATCATCGCTGACGGTCGGCTCGAACCCGGGGTACGGCTGGATGCCGGTCATCGCGCCGCTGGTCGCCAGCACCGGCAGTTGCATCGCCATCGCCTCGAGCACCTTGTTCTGGATGCCACGCGCGATGCGCAGCGCCAGGGCGGCGCCGTGTGCGTGTGCCAGGTACGGGCGCACGTCGGGAACCCCGCCGGTCACCATGCAGCCTCCACGCTCGGCCAGTTTCTGCACCTCCGGCGACGGATGCTTGCCGACGATACAGAACATCGCCTCCGGCACCGCTTCCCGGATACGCGGGAAGGCCTCGTCGGCAAACCAGGTGACGGCGTCGATGTTGGGCCAGTAATCCATCGCCCCGGTGAACACCAGTACCCGGGCCTCTTCGGGATACGGGTTGTCAAACGTCTGGGCAGGGTCGAAGAAGTGGCTGTCGACACCCTGGATCCGGTAAGTGATCTTGCCTGCCGATTCCGGCGCCAGGCCGCGGAACAGCTCGGCCTCCTCCTTCGACACGAACACCGTACTGTCGAATTCGGCCGCCATCCGGCGCTCGAACTCGAGCAGGCGGTCGGCCTCGCGCCGGTACAGCCAGCTCATCGGCCAGGCCTTGCGCTCACCGTAGCTGCGCCATTTTTCCGAATCGACATCCACCATGTCGAACAGGCTGATCGCCTGCGACGGCAGGCGGCCGCTGACGTACTGCGCCATCGGCCCGCTGAACACGACCACCCGCTCCGGCAGCTGCTCGCGCAGTACCCGGTCGGTCCAGCGCTGCAGTTGCGCGCTGCGCAGGTACGGCAGCGACAGGGCCTCGCCGGTGAACAGGCCGCGCAGGCTGGCGATCCGGGCGATCTTCGGGTCGATCTCGGGCGCGCACAGGTCGACGCAATACTTGCGCACCTCGTCGACGTACTGTCGATCGTCGGGGTCGTCGATGAAGGTGCCGAGGTAGACGTCGTAGCGTTTGGACAGGAACCGCAGCAGGTTGAACGACGCGATCTTGTCGCCCTTGTTCGGTGGATAGGGCAGACGGTGTACGAGCAGCAGCAGTTTCTTGTTCATTGAGTGAAGCAGGTGGTGGACGCTAACGCGAACGATCGAAAAGACGTGCGACCCACAGCAGCAGGATCGCGCCGAGTGCAGCCGTGATGAACTGGCCGAACGGTCCGAGCAGGCGAACACCGAGGTGGGCAAGGACAGTGCCACCGAGAAAGGCACCGACGACTCCGACACCGATATTGCCCCACAGGCCGAGCCCCTGGCCGCGAATCAGGCGTGCCG
>JAGRGW010000061.1 GCA_020445315.1 Gammaproteobacteria bacterium | reverse complement strand
AACCGCCTTCCCAGTTGGTGTTCTTCTCGCCGCGGAACGGCGTCATTGCCGCGTCGGGCCAGGTGTTCATGTGCGGACCGTTGTCGGTGGAATAGAACACCAGCGTGTTGTCGGCAATCCCCAGGTCGTCGAGCTTGTCGAGGAACAGGCCGATGTGGCGATCGTGCTCAACCATGCCGTCGGCGTACTCGTCCTGGCCGGAGATACCGCGCAATTCGTCCTTCACGTGGGTGCGGAAGTGCATGCGGGTACCGTTCCACCAGACGAACCACGGCTTGCCGGCCTTGTGCTGTTCCTCGATGAACTCGAGCGCGCGCTGCGCGGTCTCGTCATCGACGGTCTCCATGCGCTTCTTGGTCAGCGGACCGGTGTCCTCGATCTTCTGCGTGCCGTCGGCCATGGCCCAGGAATGGATCACGCCCCGCGGTCCGTACTTTTTGCGGAATTCGGGGTCTTTCGGATAATCCTCGTTCTCCGGCTCTTCCTCGGCGTTGAGGTGATACAGGTTGCCGAAGAACTCGTCGAAACCATGGTTGGTCGGCAGCATCTCGTCACGGTCGCCGAGATGGTTCTTGCCGAACTGACCGGTCGCGTAGCCCTGTTGCTTGAGCAGGCCCGCGATCGTCGGGTCTTCGACCTGCATGCCCTCCTTCGCGCCGGGCAGACCGACCTTGGACAGGCCGGTGCGGAACACACTCTGCCCGGTGATGAACGACGAGCGCCCCGCCGTGCACGACTGCTCGCCGTAGTAATCGGTGAAGGTCATGCCCTCGGATGCGATGCGGTCGATGTTGGGCGTCTGGTAGCCCATCAGGCCGTGGGTGAAATAAGAGATGTTGGATTGACCGATGTCGTCACCCCAGACGACCAGGATATTCGGCTTGTCTGCAGCAAATGCAGCACCTGCACAGGCCAAAATAGCGGCAGCCGACAACAGCCGACCACCAAGCTTGTTTCGCAACATGCGTGACTTCTCCTTAGAAGAACGGATTTTGGTGGTTGTCCCGGGGTGGCTGTTAGGTGCTTGTTGTCTGCCACCGGCCTGCGAGTCTAGCGGTTGGAGAAGACCCGCTCAACGCAACCACGGTTAGTTCGTGCCAGGAATTCCCGCCCGTTCAGTAGGGCTATCTGCCGGTACAACCGGACTGTGCAATGCCTCCTGCAGCCGGCTCAGACGCTCCGCATACGCGCGCGCCGCGCCGAGGCGGCCGGCGTCGCGGTTCATCGAGACCAGCGCCGCCAGCAGGTCGATGCTGCCCTCGTGCCGTCGGTGCGCCTCGTCGAGCACAGCCAGGGCCTCGTCGAGCCGGCCCGCCGACTGCAGTGCGATGCCGTAGACATAACTGAAACGCACCTGGTCGGGGTCGTTCCGCGCCGCGCGGCCGAACGGTTCGAGTGCCTCGTCGAGGCGTTGCTGGCGTACCATCGACAGGCCCAGCGCATGGTCCAGCGCGGCCTGGTCCGGTAGCCTGACCAGGCCCGCGCGCAGCAGGTTCTCGGCCTCGCGCTCGCGTCCCAGGCCAGCCAGCATCTGGGCAAAATTGACGTAGGCAGGGACGTACCGGGGCTGCAGCCGCAGTGCCTCGCGGTAGCGCTGCTCGGCGGCAACGCGCTGACCGGTCGCGAGATCGAGCTCGGCCAGCGCCAGTTGCGACTCGGGCCGCTCGGCGTTGAACAACTGGGTCTCGCGATACTCCTGTCGGACCTCGGCCAGGCGTTTCTGTACACCGTCCGGCAGTTGCTCATCGGCAATGCCGGTCAGCAGGCGCGCCGCGGCCGCCCTGACCGCGCGCCGGTCTTCCCACAGCAGCGGGATGGCCAGTTGCGGTGCCTGCCCCACCGCCGCCAGGCCATCCAGCGCACCCAGCAGCATCAACGGGTCGTCACCGTTCAGCGCCACCTGCAACTGCATCAGGGTCTGCCGGTCGGGATAATTGCCCAGCAGCGTCAGCGCGGTCGCGCGCGCGATCGCCGGCTGGGCTGTGTCGTTGACCAGGGCAACCAGTGCCTGTCGCGCCGCCGGATGGGCGCGACGTCCTCCGTCGAGGGCCAGGGCGTAGTCCTGCAGGCCGCGCGCCGGTCGTCCGTACCAGCGCCCGACCGCTTCGGCCGCCCACCGGTCGTCGCGATCCTGGTGGCACCGGGTACAAGCGTTCGGGGTGCCCAGTTCCACGCTGAGGTCGGGGCGCGGCACGCGCATACTGTGGTCGCTGCGTTCGTCGACCTGCATGTAGGTCGTCGCCGGCATGTGACAGGCCACGCAGTCGCCACCGGCGCCGGCCGGGTCGTGGTGGTGGTGCGTGCGACTGGCATAGCGCGCGGTGTCGTGACACTGGGCGCAAACGAGACCGCCGGGCTGCCGCAGCCGGCCACTGTGCGGCTCGTGGCAATCCGAGCAGGTCACACCGGCCTGGTACATGCGGCTCTGCAGGAACGAACCCCAGACGTAGACCTCGTCCTGAATCTGCCCGTCGGCGTGGTACAGGTCCTGCGCCAGTAGCGACGGGCGATAGTGATCGAGGAAGGCGTCACCCGGCGTCATGTCGTCGCCCAGTTGTCCGCGCCGGCTGTGGCAGCGCGCGCAGACCTCGATCTCCTTGTCACCGGCCCGCGGCGCCGAGCGCTGCAGACCGTGGCCGTCTCCGGTGGCCTGCCATGTCACCCCACGGCGCTGGTCGAACACGATACCGAGACCGTTTTCGCCGGGCGGCACGTCGGCCCCCGGCGCCCAGTCACCGGCCCACACCACATGGGCCGCGCCGGGCCCGTGACAGGCCTCGCAGCCGACGTCGATGTCCGACCAGGTGGTGCGGTACCGGCGTCTGGCCGCGTCGTAATGCTTTTCCAGGTTGGTCGAATGACAGTCGGCGCACATGTAGTTCCAGTTCAGGTTCGGGCCGGTCCAGTGCAGCACGTCGTCATGCCCGACCGGGTCATCCGGGTGCAGATGGAACCAACGCTGCCCGCCGGCGTCGGCGGTGCGGCTGTCCCAGGCGATATCGAGCGCCTGCAGGCGACCGTCGCCCATATCGACCAGGTACTGCTGCAGCGGGTAATAGCCGAAGGTGTATCGGATCTCGAACTCGGCCGGCGCGCCATCGGGCCCGTCGGTGTGGACCATGAAGCGTTCGCCGTCGCGGAAAAAGCGCGTGGTCAGGCCGAAATGCCCGAACTCGCGGTCGTCGAAATCACCGAGCACGGTGTCCGCGCGGGCTTCCTGCATCGCGAGGTCGTGGTGCGACCCCTGCCAGGCGGCAAATGCCCCGGCATGGCAGCCGGCACAGGCGGCACTGCCGACGTAACCCGCATCGGCCGCCGCGCCGACCGGCGCGGCCGCGACCAGGCCCATCAATATCCAGGCGAACCCGACCGCGAGCGACAGGCATCTTTTATATGTGTGAACGGCAGTTTCCCGCACGGCCTCTCCCTGGAGAACAAGAATAAAACGAAACGCCCGCCGGTGATGGCGGACTCACCTGGCCAGCGATGCCGATGGGCGGGATCTTACAGGCAGCGGACGGGGGGCCGACAGGGTTGCCCCAACAACTCCCCCGGCTGTTCGGGGCGGTCGGCGCGGACTCAGGCCTTCTGTATCCAGGCGGCGTGATGATCGTCCTCGGGGCCGTTTCGCACGACCCGGTTGCCGGTCTGGCGGGCGAACATCTCCAGTTCCCGGACATACTCCGCCTGCTGGAAAACGACCTTGAGGACCTGGCCGACCTGCATCCGGGCGAACTCGGCCTTGGTGCGGAGTATCGGCAGGGGGCAGTTCATCGCGCGCACATCGAGGGTACGATCGAAATCCGGGGCGATCCCCGCCGCCGGTGTTCCATCGGGCGTCGTCATCGTTGCTTCTCCCAGGCATGTTGCCCGATCGGTCTGTCCAATAACCGGCGTGCCGGCGCGGGCTTGCGGCCCCGCTGGGCGTCCAGTATAGACAAGGTGCCCAGCCCCGGCACCCGACCGGCGGCACGGAATTGTCCCAGGTCACTGAAACGGGCGCCGCATTTTTGCGACAATAACGACAAAACCGACGAAAACCACAAGCGCAGGGAGTGTCATGCCACATGGAACCGAGGCCCGTTGCGGACGGGCGAAATTACTGGCCTTGTTGTTGACCGCAGGTTCGTCGGCCCTTGCAGTCGCCGACGATGGCATCGCCCTGACAGAGGACGATTTCTTCACCCCCTTCCCGGAAGTACTGACCGCCACCCGCCTGGTCCAGCGCCTGTCCGATGCGCCGGTCGCCATGACGGTCATCGATCGCGAGATGATCGACGCCTCCAGCGCCGTCCACGTCGTCGACCTGTTGCGACTGGTGCCCGGGTTCCAGGTCGCACGCAAGGAGGGCATCGACACGATCGGGACCTACCAGGGTTTCGCCGATGATTTTCCGCGCAACATGCAGGTCCTGATCGACGGCCGCTCGGTCTACGACCCGGGCCTGAACGGCACCGTCTGGTCGTCGATTCCGCTGACCCTGAACCAGATCGAGCGCCTCGAGGTCGTGCGTGGCTCGAATGCCGCGGCGTACGGCTCCAACGCGGTGATGGGCACGATCAACATCATCACGCGCGCGGCCGAGGTCAGCGACAGCCTGGGCGTCCGCGCGATGGGGGGCACCGGCGGCGTCGCGGAAGGCGAATTTTCGCATGCCGCGGTACACGGTGCGGCCGCCTACCGCATCGATGCGAGCCGTGCGCGGGACGGCGGCCTCGTCGACAAGTTCGACACCAGCAAGTCGACGATCGTCAACCTGCAGGGCAGCTATCGGCCGACGTTGGACGACGAACTGACGGTGCGTCTCGGCGGCCGCCAGACCGACTTCGACAGCGAGTCCTTCCGCTACCCGCGCAAGCGCGTGTTCAAGTCGGACTACCAGCAGTTCAACTGGCGGCGAATGCTGGATTCCGAGGAGGACATCCAGTTGCAGCTGTACCGCAACAACTTTCGCTCGCCGGACGTGGCCAACATCGGTGTCGGCATCGTCGACTACTCGCTGCAGTCGGAGCGCCTCGACGTCGAGTTGCAGCACCGCTGGAAACCGGCCGAGGACTGGCGCATGTCGTGGGGCGCCGGCACCCGCCGCGACACCGTGTCCGGTGGCATATTCGACACCACCGACGACATGCGTCGCGACCAGGTGCGCGCCTTCAGCAACCTGGAATGGCGCGCGACCGACGACCTGCTCATCAACGGGGGCCTGATGGCAGAGCACTACAACGACGTCGGCGACTACTTCTCGCCGCGCCTGGCGGCCAACTGGCAGTTCGATCCGCACCAGACCATCCGCGCGAGTGTCGCTCGCGCCTACCGCGTCGCGACCTTCGTCGAGCGACGCGGCGATGTCAGGGTACAGACCCCGTTCGGTAACATACCGGTCGTTTTCGGCGACTCCCGGCTGGAAGCGGTACAGGTGGATTCGGTCGAACTCGCCTACCTGCGCGAACTCCCCGTTTGGGACGGCACGCTGGACGTTCGCCTGTTCCACATCGAGCACGACCCGGTCATCGACGACGTCGACGATGAGAACAACACGCCGGCCAACGACGATGTGCGCCGCTTCATCGAGGCCGGCGAGTTCGATGTCAACGGTGTCGAGATCCAGCTCCGCCTGCGCCCGCGGCAGGGCAGTCTCGTGCACCTCGCCTACGCCTACGCGGACGCCGGCGGCGGACGTCTCGAGACCATCAACTGGGTCGATCCGGCCGACGGCATACCGCACCCGAACGACGACAAGGTGCCGAACCACACCCTGACGGTCATGGCGGCACAGTCGCTGGGCAACGGCTGGACGCTCAGTGGGACCTACTCCTACGTCAGCGCGATGACCTGGATGGGCGAAGGCGAGGCGGTCAAGCGCCTGAGCCGGCTCGACGCCAAGCTGGCGAAACGCGTGCGTTCTGCGAACGGCGACTGGCGGTTCTCGCTGAACGCCCAGAACCTGTTCGACGATGCACACTACGAGTTCGAACCCGCGGACCCGACGATACCGCTGCCCGGAAACCGCGCCGAACGCCGGGTGATGTTCCAGGTCGAATATTTTCTTCGCTGACCACCGGGCCACGCTGGGCAGGGACGCCCTGCCCCGACCGGCGTAAGCTACAGGCGGAAGGCCAAATCGACATGCCAGAGAATACGCGGAAACTGCCCGGCGACGCGCTCGCGGCACACGACCCACCCGATTCCAGCGCCGGCATCGTCGGCGCCCGGTCCGGGCACCGGGCCTGCATCCAGGTTCGGTGCCGCACGGACTGAACGCACCCGGACAGGCGGCCGCGACAGGTGATCACCAGGGAACATAGCGGTTGGCTGCGCGCACTGGGCGCCCTGCTGCTGTGCCTGTTGTGCGGGCCTTCCACGGCTGCGACCACCGCCGGCGCGATCGATATTCTCGTGGTCGCCGACGCGGGCGATCGCTCCGGCCGGGTCATCGAGACGCTGCAGGACCACCTCGGCGAGGCCTGTCCCGATCCCTGCCCGGGCCCGGCGGCGCTGACCGTCGTCGATTCGGCCGATGCCGCCCGCTTCGTTGAAACCTTCCCGCCCGATATGGTCGTCGCCATTGGTTCCACGGCCGCCAGGCAGGTGGCGAGCCTGGGCCTCGACATTCCCACCCTGTACAGCTTCATCCCCGGCACCGTGTGGCGGGAACTCACGGATTGCTGCGTCGCCGACTCGACCGACAACGGCAGCGTGCTGCTCGACCAGCCACCCGGCAGACTGCTGCGGCTGATCCGCGAGGTCGCCCCCGGAACGCGGACCGTCGGCCTGCTGGCCGGGCCGGCCACCGCCGAACGGCTGACCGAGTTCGAACAGGCCGCGGCGATGGCATCCGTCGAACTGCTGGTCGAACGCGTCGAAACCGGCGAAGACGTGGGCCGCACATTGCGCCGGCTGGTGAACCGCGTCGACGTGCTGCTGGCCCTGCCCGACCCGGCGGTCTACAACCGCCACACCGTCTACCCGATTCTGCTGACCACCTACAGCGCGCGGGTTCCCGTCATCGGTTTCTCCGCGGCGATGGTCAAGGCGGGCGCCGTTGCCGGCCTGTTCATGACGCCGCGCGATGTTGGCCAGGCGATCGCGACGGCGATACACGGCTTTCGCTCCCGCGGTGCATTCATCGACGGTGAAACCGCGCAGGCCTTCTCGGTCGAGATCAACGAAGACGTGCTTCGCTCACTCAGGCTGCCGGCGGTTCGGGCTTCCGAACTGCCGCAGATGCTCAAGGAACCCAGGCAATGATGCTGCGCACGCCAAAGAGCATACTCGGCAAGCTCCTGCTGACGGCCCTGCTGCCGATCCTCGTGCTTGCCGCAGTACTTTCTTACTACGCCATTGATTCGCGCCTCGCGGACCTGCAAAGGGCCATCGACGAACGCGGCAGGTCGAGCGCCGAACAACTGGCGTCAACCGCCGTGCTCGGGCTGTTCACCGGCAACAACGAGTTGCTGAAGGCCTCCTGCGAACGGCATCTCCGCTCTGGCCACGACATTCACGCGGTCGAGATCCGCACGCGCGAGGGCGACCTTGCCGCGTACGCCGGTCCCGCTGCCGATGCGCGGCCGGAAACACCCGTTGTCGCCTTTGGCGCCGACGTCACCGTGCCGATCATAGAGCTCGAAGACAACACTGACGTCAACGCCAGGACCGACACGCTGGGTCGCGTCACGGTCTACTTCGATCGCCAGCGCGCCCAGGCGAGCCGGCAGCGGATCATCGTCAATGCGCTGCTGATCACGGCCACGATGGTCCTGCTGGCCGCACTGCTGGCCGTGTTCATCGGCCGGCAGATCACCGCGCCCGTGATCCGCCTGAGCCGGGCCGCCCGCCGCCTGCAGGACGGCGACAACGATACGCGCGTGCCCGAGTCGTCCGACGGTGAACTCGGCGAACTGGAGCGCGGCTTCAACGCGATGGCGGCGCAGGTATCCGTCTCCGCGGTGACCCTGCGCGAAGACATCGAGCAGGCCACGGCCGACCTGCAGGAAACCATGGACGAACTGGAAGCGCGCAACATCCAGCTCGACATGGCGCGCAAACGCGAACTGAGTGCCAACCAGACCAAGTCGGAGTTCCTGGCCAACATGAGCCACGAGATCCGCACGCCGATGAACGGTGTGCTCGGCTTCGCCGGCCTGTTGGGCAAGACGCCACTCGACGACACCCAGCGCGAGTTCCTCGACACGATCATCCGTTCCGGCAACAACCTGCTGACGATCATCAACGACATCCTCGACTTCTCGAAGATGGAGGCCGGCAAGCTGGTCCTCGAGTCGAGCGGCTTCAGCCTGCGCGATTCGGTCGAGGACGTCGTCAGCCTGCTGGTGCCGCAGGCGCGGGAGAAGGACCTGGCGCTGAACATGCTCGTCACGCACGATACCCCGGACGAGTTGGTCGGTGACGCCACCCGGCTGCGCCAGGTGCTGACCAACCTGGTCGGCAACGCCGTCAAGTTCACCGAGCACGGCGAGATCACCGTCACCGTCAGTTGTCATCGCGTATCCGGTGACGGCCTCGAACTCGATATCAGTGTCTGCGACACCGGCAACGGCATCCCCGACGAGGTCATGGACCAACTGTTCCAGCCATTTACGCAGGGATCGATGGCGACCAAGCGCCTTTACGGTGGCACCGGGCTGGGCCTCAGCATCTGTCACTCGCTGGTGCGGGCGATGGGCGGCAGCATCCGGGTCGACACCGAGGCCAACAGCGGAACCTGTTTCGAGGTCGTACTGCCGTTCGCACTGCGCCGCTTGACGGCGCCGGCGGGCGTCCCCGGCCACGGGGTACCCGGGCCGCGCGTCGCGGTCGTCGACACGCAGGCGATGTCGCGCACTGCCACGCAACAGTCGCTGTTGCGCCAGGGCATCCCCTGTGTTGCCGCAGCCGGCGTCGACGGCGTGCTTGCACCGGCCGCCATCGACCTGTGGCTGGCCTGTGCGCCGCCACGGTTCAGTCGCTCGGTGCTCATGCACACGCTGGGCAGGATTCGCGAAGTATCGTCGGCGCCGGTCTGTATCCTGCAAAACGCAGCCGCCACCAACCTCGACGACCTCGCTTTCGAGATCGGCGTCTGCCGCGTGGCGCAGCGGCCGGTGCGCCACCGCCAGCTCGAGGCACTGGTACGCGACTGCCTCGACCTCGGACAGGCCAGCCTCCGCACACCCTCGCGCGCAGTCACCGTGACCGGGGACATCCTGCAGGGCAGGACCTTCCTCGTCGCCGACGACAACCCGATCAACCTGACGCTGCTGTCGACGCTGCTCGGGCGACTCGGCGCCGTCGTGCTCGAGGCCGGCAACGGCGAGGACGTACTGGCGCTGCTGGACGTGAACAGCATCGACATGGTCTTCATGGACATACACATGCCGGGCATGGACGGCATCGAGGCGGCGCGACAGATCCGCTCGCGGCCGCAGCTGGACGGTCTGCCGGTCGTCGCGCTCACGGCCGACATCGGCATGCAGCGCGACAGCGACGACCTCGACGACCTGTTCGTCGAACGCCTGATCAAACCGGTCGACGAAGCACAGCTGCTGAATTCGATCGCCAGCTGCCTGCAGATACCGCTGGCCGCCGCACCAACGGAGGCAACGCCGGTGGATCGCCGCGCGAGACCCCGCCCGGCCGTCCGCGACGCGGCGCGCGCGATCGAGATCGCCGGCGGATCGGAAGCGATCGCGGAGGAACTGCTGGACGAGTTGCTGGCGTCGCTGCCGGATACGCTTTCGCAGATGCAGGCAATCTACGTCGCCGGCGATCGCCGGGCGATGCGCGAGCTGCTGCACAAGTTCGGCGGCGCCGTGGCGGCGTGTGCGGCCACGGACCTGGAGACGGCGATCCGCAACCTGCACAGTGCCGTTATCGAGGACGACCTCGACGAAGTCGCGTCCTGCCTCGGTCGACTGCAGGACGAGGCGGACCGGCTGGTCGCCAGCCGCGGTCCGCGCCCCCACGCCTGAACCGGCGGGCAGTGCGTGCCGAAAAAGCCCGTGGTCCGTCAGCCGGCCCGGCGCATACCCGCCGCGACAGCCAGGGTGGACATCGGAAACGCACACGGAAAGGCCGCGCAAGGGTCTCAACGGACAGACGTTCTTCATCCCCGCTTACCTGCCGCTCACGTGCCGATGACAGTCTCGCGTCGTCGATTTAACCTGGGTAGCGTTCAGGTAAAGCAAAATATGTTGGTGGATGAGATCGCTTCGGCATCAATCTGCGGCGAATTTGGTCGATACTTGGAGAGATTCACCGGTCCTTGACCGCACACAGACAGGAGACAGGCATGGCGCTCATCGAATGGACCAGCGACCTGGATACGGGCATCCAGGTCATCGACAACCAGCATCAGCGCATCGTCGAGTACATCAACAAGCTGGCCCACGCGCAGGCACACCACAGTCGCGAAGAGGTCGCGGAAGTACTGGACGAACTCGTCGACTACACGCTGTCGCACTTCGCGTTCGAGGAGAGCCTGATGGAAGACGCCGGCTACGCCTTCGTCAATGCGCACAAAAAAGTGCACCAGCTGTTCGTCAAGCGGGTCGCCGACTACCAGCAGCGCTTCAAGCTCGGCGAACAGATCGAGGAGGAACTGATCAACACGCTGCGCGCCTGGCTGATCAATCACATCAAGAACGATGACCAGGACTACTCGGACGACGTCCGACAAAAGATGCAACAGGCCGGCAAACCCAAGCGCGGCCTGTTCAAGCGCCTGTTTGGTTGACCGGAAGCGGAGTCCTGACCATGCCACAGATCCAGTGGACCCGTGAACTCGAGATCGGCATCGGCGTCATCGACGGCCAGCACCGCCGCATCGTCGATTACATCAACACGCTCGACGCCAGCGAGAGCGAGGCCGACCGGGCCACCGTGGCGCGCGTGCTCGGCGACCTCATCGACTACACCTACTCGCACTTCGCGTTCGAGGAGGCGCTGATGGAGGAAGCCGGCTACGAATACCTCAGCGTGCACCAGAAAACCCACCAGGCGTTCGTCGCCCGGGTCAACGCCCTCAAGCAGCGGTTCGACGACGGCGAGAACGTCGCTGCCGACGTGGCGGAACTGCTGCGGACCTGGCTGATCAGCCACATCATGAGCGATGACAACAGCTATGCGCCGATCGTGCGCGAGAAGATGCCGCGCATCGAAAGCAAGGAACAGGGCGGCTGGCTGGGCCGCATGGTACGACGCTTCTTCGCCGGCTAGCGGACCAAGACCCGTGATCAGGCGTCGGCCGCCAGTACGTCGGTCAGCGCCTGCTCGACGGCGTCCGGCGTGACCGGGAACGGGATTCTTGCGAACAGCGGAAAGCGGGATTCGAGCAGGGCCAGTTTCTCGGCCTGCTCGGGCAGGTAGAAGACGATGACCTTGACCTCGGGATGGCGCTGCAGCACGGCCATCAGCGTTTCCAGGTTCGACGTGCGGTCGCGGAAGTCCGACTGGAAGATGTACTCGGCGACGATGACGTCGGGCAGCTGCTTCTTCAGGAAGCTACGTGCCTTGCGCTGCGAACCGACGACGTCGACGCTGAAACCGAGCCGCTGGTACAAGGGCAGCAGGTTCGGGTAGCCGCCGAGTTCGACGATCGCCAGCAGCGACATCATCTCAGCGAAACACGATCCAGGTCGTCGCGATGTACTTGACGCCGGCATGCAGCGTCGCCGAGCGGTGCTCGTGGGTCCAGAACGGCGGGAACACGACCATCTTGCCGCGCTCCGGGCGCACCTGGAGGTCCTGGTAGAGGAACTCGGTCTCGCCGCCCGGCCCCGGCACGTCGTTGAGGTACCAGATCACGACCAGCTGGCGCTGGCTGAACTCGTGGCTGCCCCCGTCGATGTGCCAATGGTAGAACTCGCCGGGCAGGTAGCGCTGGACCTGGTAGCCCATGTCCTTGAACGGACCCTTGAAGAACGGAAAGGTCGCGCGCAGCTCGGACAGCGCCGCACCGACGCAGCGAAAGAAGACCTGGTCGATGTCGTTCCAGTCCTCGCGACCGCTGACGACCAGGTCCATCGTGCGCTTGACCTCGGTATCGAGACCCTGCACCTGGCCGATCCGCCCGGCGTTCTGCTGTTCCGGGTTGGCCTCGAAGCGACGGACTATCTCGTCGCACCAGTCTGCCGGAATGGTATTCGGGCGTTCGAAAATGAAGCTGCCCGGCTTCACCTCGCGGAAACTCTCCAGCGGCTTGACGGCACGTTCGATCGGAAACGGGTTGGACATGGCAACAACGACTCGGCGGTGGGTTATCGTTACAAGTATCGGCTTTCCTGCGCAGCGCCGCAAAGCGTGACCTTACAGGCAGGCTTCCCCGACGGCGGCGGCGATCGGTCCGGAAGCGGCATCGCCGTGGCGCCGGTGCAGAACCAGCATCACGTGGGCCAGGTCGCGCCAGTGGCACCTGCCCTTCTCGACCAGCCTGTCAAACGCCGGCGCGCCGGCACCGTCGAGCCAGTCTGCATAGGCTGCCTGCAGGGCAGGAAACAACTGCTTGCGCATCGCCCCGAGATTGGCGACGAACAGGTGCAGCGAGGCCTCGCGCCCGGGCTTAAGCAGCATCGGCAGCGTGTACGTGCAGTCGGCCAGGTGGTCGCGCACGGCGCGCGCCATCAGTTCCGCCGGCGTCATCGCCAGGTCGATGAGCATGTCGTCCCAAGCCTCCCCCAGGTCGAGACCGGCCTCGTATTCGCCGCGCTCGTGGGCCTCGATCACGGCCATTTCGGCGGCCGTCATGGCATCGAGCGCGGCGTCGAGTTCGGTTGCGAACGGGTAACAGGCGATCGCGCGCGCCATCGCGTTCTGCGGCCGGTTCCACAGCCAGGACTCGTAGCGCTCCCACAGGTAGCGTCGCAGCGATTCCCGGCGCAGGAAAATCGTCGTGCCGCGGGTCATCGCCGGCGGCGCATTGAGGCAGCGGGCCAGTTCGCGGCCGCTGACGCGCAGGCCGAAACCGTTGTGTGAGCGTGTCTCCTGCTCCAGTTCGCCGATGAAGAAATTCTCGCGCGCGCCCTGCACGAGACCGGCGCTGTAAACCAGCCCGAGTGGACCGATCGTCGCGTTGACCGTTTCGGCGTCGAACGGGTCGATGCGGCGTCCGTTGCACGGGAGTTCGACGAACGGGTCGTCGACCAGCGCCTCGAGGCGCTGTTCGCGCGCCGTCAGCCAGTCACCGACGGCATCGCGGTCGAGCGTCGCGCCCAGCGGCAGCCCCTGCTCCCAGCGATAGCGTTCGCGCATCTTCAACAGATAGGTACACATACCGAAGTCGCCGCCGTGGCGGGCATCGGCGATATCGCAGTTGTGCTGCACTGCCGCAATCAGTTCCTGCATGACGTGCCTCGTTGCACCTGTCGGCATCACGTTTTCCAAGTAAAATACTCGACTATTGAAATCCGGCCAATCGGGATTATCCGCATGTCGCACAGGAGAAAATCAGCGTGGCACTGAGAATCAAGAGCCGCTGGCACGACGACGACGCCGAACGTTCGCTCGAAGAGATCGCCGGCGCGCTGGCCTTCATCAGTTGGCGCATCGCCAAGGAAAAGGCCATCAACCTGCACGGCCAGGACTACGTCTACGAAACCGACGAACAGCGTTTCGCCGTCATTACCGAGTACCTGGTTTTCCAGTTGCAGATCGTCGACCGACTGGCCCTGCAGGCATTCGACATGCCGGACGACGACCGGCGGAAACTGGTCATCACGCTGGCCAGGCACCTTGCCGGGCACCTGCACGACAACAGCGTCGACATCTTCGGACCGGGCGACTACGTCGGCCCGTTCATCGAACTGCTGAACCGGCGTGGCGGCGAGTACGCGGAACTGGCCTATCACGACGACGGCCCGTCGTACCCGTTCATGCGCCACCTCGGATACGAGATCCAGCAGGTCATGGGCGAATCGCAGGAAAATCGCTGGGTGATCGACCAGGTCATGGACCGGGACGGGGTGGAGATCGACCGCGAGATCAGGCGCGCGATGCACAACCTGTTCGAGTGAGACGGCAACCGTTGCCCGTCGTCTGGCGTACCTTCGGCGGCAACCGTACCCTGTCAGCAAGCGGCAACCCGATTCCAGGGCGGGATGGCCACGATAGCGTGCCTTCCGCGCAGGCTGTCGCAAGCGTTTCCTGCGTCACCGTTTATGATTGGGGCTTAACCAGATCGCCTTTCGAAAGCTGGAAAACCCGAGTGCGGTCGCGCCGACACGCATGGAAAGAGCCACTGTTCTCGTAATCGACGACGATCCGGTGTCGTTGGCCTCCCTGGGCAAGGTACTGACGCCGCACTACGTGCTGCGCGCCGCCAACTCGGGCAGCCGGGCGTTGGAAATCGTCGACAGCTCACCACGACCCGACCTGATTCTGCTCGACGTCATGATGGAGGGGGTTGATGGTTACGCCGTCCTCGCCCACCTCCAGCAGCAACCCGGAACCGTGGAAATCCCCGTCATATTCGTCACCGCCAAAGAATCGACCGAAGACGAGGAGAAGGGACTCCAACGCGGCGCCGTGGACTACATCACCAAGCCCTTCAACCCCGCTCTGGTCCTGGCCCGGATCCGGACACACCTGACGCTGAAGCGCGCGCGGGACTTCCTCCACGACCAGAACAACTTCCTCGAAATGGAAGTGGCCCGGCGCATGGAAGAAAACCTGACGATCCAGAACGTCAGTATCCGGGCGCTTGCGCACCAGGCGGAGACACGCGATCCCGAGACAGGCGGAACGACTCGGCAAGATCGATGCCGCCGGACGGCACCTGCTGGCGATCATCAACGACATCCTCGACCTGTCCAAGATCGAGGCCGGCAAGATGGGGGTCGAATACACCGACTTCCACCTCGACGCAGTTTTCGACTACGTCACGTCCGTATTGCGCAACGAGGCGTCGCGGAAAGGCCTTCGCATCCATGTTGACCAGGACGCGGTCCCCGACTGGCTGCGCGGTGATCCGACGCGCCTGCGCCAGGCCCTGATGAACGATGCCGGCAACGCGGTCAAGTTCACCGAGGCCGGGGACATCCACCTGCGGGCAAAGAAACTCGAGGAATCGGACGACAGCCTGCTGGTGCGCTTCGAGGTGGAAGACACCGGCATCCGGATTGCCGCGGAAAAAACTGGCGAGTCTTTTCGAGGCCTTCCAACAGGCTGACATCTCCACCACCCGGGAACATGGCGGCACCGGTCTTGGCCTCGCCATTACCCGTCGCCTCGCCGGCCTGATGGGAGGACATGCGCGCCTGCCGGGAAGCAGGCATGGACGATTTCGTGGTCAAGCCGGTCGATCCGGCAAACCTGTTCGAGAAGGTCGCCAGCTGGCTCCAGTCGAGCAAACCGGCGCGGCCGGCGGCAGCCCCCCCCGCGGGCGCGACACCCGCACCATCAGTCTTCGAAGCCGCCGACCTGAACCGCCTGCTCGGCCACGTCGAAGACCTCGACCTGGCCCAGGGTCTGCGCAGCCTGCGCAACGACGGCGCGCGCTACCTGGAACTGCTCAAACAGTTTTACCGCACCCACGCCACGGTGGCCGATGAACTGGAAAACCTGCTGAACGAGGGACGCCATGACGACGTCCTGCGCAAGGCGCACGCGATGCGCGGCGCAGCGGCGACGCTCGGCCTGACCGCGACAGCGAAAGCCGCCGGCGCGATCGAGGGACTCCTGCGCAACCGCGACAGCGGCCTGGACACGGCGGTGTTCACGATGTACTCGGGGCGGATCCGGCTAGCCCAGGAAAGCCTGCAGGCAGCCCTGGCCGATATCGACCTGCCCCTGTCCCCGGCGGTGAGTACGGCAGCGGTGGACGAAGACGAGCAACGCGCCACGCTGGAACGGCTGATGTCGCTGCTGGCGCGCGACGATATCAACAGCAACGACGTGTTCCGGGAATCGGAACCGGCCCTGCGCCAGGTTTTCGGCGAGGACACCGCGCTTATCAGGGAGTTGATCGAGTCGTATGACTATCCCGCGGCGTTATCCGCTATCAAACGTATCGTGAACGGTAACCGCGCCTGATCCGCGAACCATTCGGCCCTTTCGGGAGCCTGCAACCAGCCTGATACTGGCAACCCCGAAGGGCGTTCCCCCGCCGCGAGATCCGACCCACCGAATCGGTGGCACCGGGGGTGGCGCCAACAAAAAAAGGCGGGGATCACCCGCCTCTTTTGCCAGTCAACCGGAAAGCGATCAGCTCTTGACCCAGTTACCGATGTTGTCGGTGCTCTTGCCTTCACCGTCGCCGTAACCGGCCTCGTAGGCCTCCGTCAGGCGCTGTTCTTCACGCTGGGGATTCTGCAGGAAACCCGCCTGCCAACCCTGGATGTACTCTTCGTCCACACCCATTTCTTCCATCTTGGTCACGGCGTCGTAGTAGAACTGGTTCATGTCCGGTCTCCGAAATTGCCAATCGTCTCACCGCTCAACACAGCGGATCCGTCCTAAACACCGTATCCGGTGTCTGCCTCTCGGGATCTGCTGCCGCCGACATGTAATCGGCAGGCGGCTGTTTGCTTAAAAGGGGCATTAGAATACTCTGGTTTTCTAAACCCTGACAAGGTTCTTTTAAATCCGTGGCTTAATCCGGATCAAGAGCGCTACCCGCGGTTGTCCGGGGGTTGACCTGCGCCGCGAGTGTCAACAGTCTACGTGCACGCCAAGCAACAGGAGTCCGAATGCGTCCCGCCCAGCTGCTCACCATTCTCGACCGGGAATTCACCAGTACCCACGAAGGTCACCACACCCCGGTCATGCTGTGGGGCCCGCCGGGCGTCGGTAAATCGGACATGATCCGGCAGACCGGTGCACGCCACGAAACCCCCGTCATCGACATTCGCCTGTCGCAGATGGAGCCGAGCGACCTGCGCGGCATCCCGTTTCGCAACGGTGACTTCGTCGAGTGGGCCGCGCCAGCCATCCTGCCCGATGCAGAGCGACACGGCGACACCGGCATCCTGTTCCTGGACGAGATCACGTCGGCGCCGCCGAGCGTGTCGGCCGCAGCGTATCAATTGATACTCGACCGCCGGCTCGGCGAGTACGAGGTGCCTGCCGGCTGGGCTATCTTCGCCGCCGGCAACCGCCAGGGTGACCGCGGCGTCACTTACACGATGCCGGCACCGCTGGCCAACCGGTTTTCGCACTTCGAAGTCGACACCCATCTCGACGACTGGGTGGCATGGGCCTACGGCCACGGCATCGACGAGCGCGTCATCGCGTTCCTGCGCTTTCGCCCGGAACTGCTGTTCGACTTCGACCCGGCACACAACCCGGTGGCGTTTCCGTCGCCGCGGTCGTGGGAGTTCGCCCACCGTAGCCTGCAGAAATTCGGTGACCACGCCGAGTTGCTGCAGGGCACCCTGCAGGCCTGCGTCGGACCGGCGGCCGGCATCGAACTGACCGCCTTCGTCAACAGCCTCGACAAGATGCCAGACCTCGACGACATCGTCGCCGGGCGCGAGGTGCCGGTGCCCGACGAGATCGATCTGCAGTACGCCGTCGCGGCCGCGCTGGTCGGGCGCGCCATTCGCGCCCAGGAAACGGCCGATGCGGCGGCGGTGACCGGCCACATCCTCAGCTATGCCGGCACCTTCCCGCAGCGCGAGATGGGCGTGATGCTGGTCTCCGACCTCCACCGCGCGATCGGCGAGAGCCTGTTCCGCGTACCCGAGTTCGCGACCTGGGCCAACGCCATCGCCGACGTGATGCTGTACGAATGACGGCGACTTCGTTCGTGCACGTTGTCTGGAGACGATAATGGAGCAGGACCCGATCCAGACCAAGCTGACCGCGGCCCGCGCCAAGCTGATCCTCGACAAGCCCTTCCTCGGTGCCCTCGTCCTGCGCCTGCCGCTGGCCGAGGCCGACCCGGACTGGTGCGCGACCACCGCCACCGACGCACGCAAGTTCTATTACAACCGCGAATACATCGACTCGCTGTCGATGTCGCAGACACAGTTCATGCTGGCCCACGAGGCCCTGCACTGCGCGCTGTCGCACTTTGCCCGTCGCCAGCACCGGGTGCAGCATCGCTGGGACCTCGCCTGCGACTACGCGATCAACCCGCTGCTGCTCGACGACGGCCTGACGCCACCGCCGAACTGCCACGTGATGCCGCAATACCTCGGCATGACCGCCGAGGAAATCTACCCGCTGATCGACGACAACGACGACACCGAGACCGTCGACCAGCACCTGTTCGACCAGGACAACGAGTCCGGCGGCGGCCAGCAGGGCGAGGCACCGGAAAAGCCCGAGAGCGAGCACGCGGGGGCCGGCCAGGGCAGCGACAGCGATCAGCGCGAAAACGACCGCGACCCGGGTGGCGGTTCCGCGCCCGGCCAGCAGCCGCAGCAGCGTGACGGCAACGACGCCAGACCGGACGAGGCCAGGGATCAACCGGGCAACCGGGAGCAGCCGACCGACAACGACCGCGGCCGGAGCGAACAGGCCCCGCCCCCGCTGACGGCCGACGAGCGCCAGACACTCGAAGTGCAGTGGCAGCAGCGCCTCGCCGGCGCTGCCCAGCAGGCCATGCAGTCGGGCAAGATGGGCGGCACGCTGGCGCGCCTGGTCGACCACCTGCTGCAGCCGCAGCTGCCATGGCGCATGCTGCTGGCGCGCTACATGACGCCAATGGCGCGCGACGACTTCAGCTACATGCGGCCATCGCGGCGCGAAGGCGATGCCATCCTGCCCTCGCTGAAGAGTTCGCAGATCGAGATGGTCGTCGCGGTCGACACCAGTGGTTCGATCCGCGCCGGGGAGATGGACGAGTTCCTGTCCGAGGTCTCCGCGCTGAAGGGCCAGATGCGCGCGCGGGTCACGCTGCTGGCGTGTGACAGCGAGCTTGCCGAGGGCACCCCCTGGGTGTTCGAGCCGTGGGAGGAGTTCAGGTGCCCGGCCAAAATCACCGGCGGCGGTGGCACCGATTTCCGACCGGTGTTCAAATGGCTGGCAGAGACCGGTCAACAGCCCGAACTGCTGGTTTATTTCACCGACGCTCAGGGCCCGTTTCCGGAAATCGAACCGAACTATCCGGTGATCTGGCTGGTCAAGGGCAGGGAAACCGTCCCTTGGGGACAACGTATCCAGTTAAACTGAGCCGGCACTGCTGAAGCGCCGGCACAGGGCAGGCGTCGCATGCATCATTCCAGATTCGAATCCATCCTCGCGCGCACGCTGCTGTGCGTCACGCTGTTGCTCCCGGCGCCGCAGGTCGCGGCGCTGAACACCGAACTGCCCGACCTCGGCAATTCGGCCGGCTCCCTGCTGACGCCAAAGCGCGAGCGCGACCTCGGCAAGGCCTTCATGCGCAGCGTGCGCCGGACCGAGAAGGTCATGGACGACCCGCTGCTGAGCGACTACATCCGCGACCTCGGCCACCGGCTGCTCGATGCCAGCGGTGCCCAGGGCACGCCCTTCTACTTCTTCCTCATCGACGACCCCCAGATCAACGCCTTTGCCGGCCCCGGCGGTCACATCGGTTTCTACACCGGGCTGATCCTGACGACGGAGAACGAGAGCGAACTGGCCGCCGTCATGGCCCACGAGATCGCCCACGTCACCCAGCAGCACCTGCTGCGCGCGTGGGAATCGACCAGCAATATGAGTATTCCCAACGCCGCGATCCTGATCGCGGCGATCGCTCTCGGTGTCGCCGTCGGCGGCGATGCCGCGGCCGCGGCCGCGATCGGCGGCCAGGCCGCGATAATCCAGCAGCAGATCAATTTCACGCGCGCCAACGAAAAGGAAGCCGACCGTGTCGGCATCGAGATACTCGCCGGGTCCGGCTACGAGCCGCGCGCCATGCCATCGTTCTTTGCCCGCATGGGCAAGGCCAACCGGGTCTACTCGGGCAACCTGCCGGAATACCTGCAGACCCACCCGGTCTCGACCAGCCGCACGGCCGATGCGCTGGGTCGCGCAGAAATCCACCCGTACCGGCAGACGCCGGTCGACCTTGGCTACCAACTGACCCGTATCAACCTGCTGCAGCGTCGCATCGACCAGCCTGAAGACGCCATTCGCGAGCTCGGCCGGATGCTCGAAGACGGCCGCTATCGCAGCGAGGAAGCGGTACGCTACGGCATCGCGCTGGCCCAGGTCCGCGCCAAGCGCTTCGCCGACGCGGCGGCCAGTCTCGACAAGCTGCTCGAGACACACCCGCGGCAGGCCGAGTTCGTCGTCGTCCGCGCGCAGGTCGACCACCTGCTCGGCAACGGCCGCCGCGGCCTCGAGCGCCTCGACCAGGCCCTGATCGATGCCCCCGGCAGCCTCGCGCTGAACGTGTCCGCTGCCGAAATCGCGTTGGAACTGGGCAGGCCGGAACAGGCACGCGACCGGTTGCTGCAGCTGCTCGACTACCGCACCGACGAACCCAGTGTCTACCGCCTGCTCGCCCGCGCCGCCGCCGCGAGTGGCCAGGCCGGTCGCGGACACGAATACCTTGCCGAGTACCACTACCTGGTCGGCGACCTCAAGAACGCCGTGCTGCAGCTCGAAATCGCCCTCAAAGAGCAGGGATTGGATTTTTTCGAATCGTCACGACTCGAGTCGAAACTGGCGTTATTGCGCGCCGAACTGGAGGACGACGAGAAGCGGCAGGACCGGGGCCGCTGAAATCGACCGCGCTACTTTATTCCATCAGTAGTTTTTAATGGAATATTAGAGGCTTGTAGCAGTTGCACCCGTATTGCAATGCTTTATATTAAGCCCTCCGTCGCATACGCTGCGAACAGGCGACCGATCCCGACCGGTCACGCATTCCATTCGGGTGCCCAAAGAACAACGTCGGGAATAAAACCGGGTGTGGACCTTCTACCATTGCGTAGCTGTCCAGATTCACAAAACGACCTATTTCAATATCAGGAGGAAAGGCGATGCGGAAATCCGCCAAGTTCGCTACCACGGCTGTCTCCCTGGCAGTCCTTTTCGCCGGCTCCGGCATGCTGCCGATGTCGGCCGTGGCCGGCAGTGAGGAGACGATCAAGAAGGGCAAGGAAGTCGCCTACGACCGCAGGAAGGGCAACTGCCTTGCGTGTCACATGATGGGAGACGGCGCCAGCCCCGGCGACATCGGTCCGCCACTGATCGCCATGCAGGCCCGCTTCCCCGATCGCGCCAAGCTGCGCGCCCAAATCTGGGACGCCGAGGTAGCCAACCCCATGACCCGCATGCCGCCCTTCGGCAAGCACCAGGCACTGTCCGAGGCCGAAATCGACGCCATCGTCGACTACCTGTACACCCTTTGACCCCGCAACGGGCAAATCCGATTTTCTGTTAGGAGAAACTTAATGAGCATGAACACGAAACGCCGGGTCTTCCTCAAGGGCTCGCTGGCCGCCGGTACCATCGGTGTCGCCGCAGGCGCAGGTCTGCTGGCCCCGCAGGCCGTTATCGCAGCCTGGAACGAAGCCGCTTTCAAGGCCAAGAGCATCGATGACGCCCTGACCGCCGCACTGGGTGGCGCGTCGAACACCGCTTCCGACGCCATCAAGATCAAGGCACCCGACATCGCCGAGAACGGCGCCGTGGTCCCTGTTTCGGTCTCGACCGACATGGCCGGTGCACAGTCGATCGCGCTGCTGGCCGAGGGCAATGCCTCGCCGCTGGTCGCCACCTTCGAACTGGGCGCAGGCGCAATGGCCGACGTGTCGACCCGCATCAAGATGGGCAAGACCAGTGACGTCATCGCCGTGGTCAAGGCCGACGGCAAGCTCTACTCGGCGCGCAAGAGCGTAAAAGTCACCATCGGTGGTTGTGGCGGCTGATCTGTCAGCGACGCATCGACCCGCAATCACGTAGAGAATTTGAGGAAACAGAGTAATGGCAAAAAGCATCAAGATCCGGGCAAAGATGAGCGGTGACGAAACGACCGTCAAATGCCTGATGACCCACCCGATGGACACCGGCCTGGTCAAGGACAAGAAGACCGGCAAGATGATCCCGGCTCACTTCATCAACGAGGTCATCGCCGAGTCTGGCGGCAAGACCGTCATGACGGCCAACTGGAGCGGCGGTATTTCGAAGAA
>JAGRGW010000417.1 GCA_020445315.1 Gammaproteobacteria bacterium | reverse complement strand
AGCTGACCGCCGGCGACGCGGCCGCCATGGACTGGTTTGGTAGTTTCTCGGTCGCGCTCGCTGGTGACACGGCGCTGGTCGGGGCCTTTCGTGACGACGACGCCGGGTCGGAAAGCGGTTCGGCCTACATCTTCAACCTCAACGACTACAACCAATGGGGCCAACAGGCCAAGCTGACTGCTGTAGTTGACGACTCGGCAGCAGAAAGCCGTTTCGGTTACGACGTGTCGCTCGATGGCGACACGGCGCTGGTCGGTGCCTACGGGTACAACTGCCCTGGCGTAGTCAGTTGCGGCGCCGTCTATGTACTGACGCGGTCGGGTTCAAACTGGTCGCACCAGGCGAAGCTTCTGGCCAGCGACGGAGCGGCCAATGACCTGTTCGGGTTTTCGACGGCCATCTCGGGGGACACGGCGTTGATCGGCGCTATCGGCGCTGATTGTCCAGCGGGAAGCAACTGTGGCGCCGCCTATGTGTTTACCCGTTCCGGTGCCGCCTGGTCGCAGCAGGCAAAGTTGACCCCGATGACCCAGGTTCAGGAGGTCGAGTTTGGGATATCGGTCTCTCTCGATGACGACACGGCGCTGGTGGGGGCATACCTGGATGACGACTGTCCGGTGGGTCTGAATTGTGGTTCGGCTTACGTATTCACCGGGTCAGGTGCGACCTGGACGGAACAGCAGAAACTGAAACCGATCGACCCCGAGCCGGGTGCACAGTTTGGTATTTCAGTCTCCCTCAAAGGTGACACCGCGTTGGTGGGTTCCGATACGGATGACTGTTTGGCGGGTGCAGATTGTGGCTCGGCGTACGTGTTCACGCGCTCCGGAGCGAGCTGGTCCCAGCACGACAAGCTGGTGGCCAGCGATTTCGATGCTGGCCAGAATTTCGGCCGACGGGTCTCGCTGGTCGAAGGGATGGCGTTGATTGGCGCCTGGGGAGACGACTGCACCGCTGGTGCTGATTGCGGTGCCGCCTACGTGTTCACCCAAACAGGTGTGGATTGGAATGAACAGTCAAAGTTGACCGCCAGTGATGCAGACCAGGGAGACGAGTTTGGCATATCAGTGGCGCTGACCGGCGAAACCGCGCTGATTGGATCGCGGCTGAATGACTGTGCTGATGGGGTAGGGTGTGGTTCTGCTTACGTGTTTACCCGTTCCGGAATGACATGGAACGAACAGATGAAGCTGACGGCAAGCGATGCGTCGGCCGACGACCAGCTTGGTCGATCGGTGGCGGTCGATGGCGATACGGCGCTCATCGGCGCATGGTTTGCCGATTCCGACAGTGTTGCGCGTAGCGGCGCCGCCTACTTCTACACCTTCCCCTGCGGATTCGGCAAGGAACTGCAAGCCGACGCCTGGCACCTGGTCGGCAGCCCCTGTGCCCCCAATTTGCCGGGCACGGTGGCCAGTACCTACGGTGATGAACTGCCCGGGAGCTACGCCAGCCGCTGGGTCGTCTACGGCCGCGATGCCACCACGGATGCCTACGTCGCGTACGCGGAAACCGATCCGATCGATCCGGGTGTCGGCACCTGGATCAAGACCCTCGATCCCCCGACCGGGACCGGTAATAGGGTCTTCGTCGAAGGGACGGTAACACCGGTGCTGGGTACCACGGGCTGTGTCGGCACCCAGGGCTGCTACGTGATCCCGCTGACGCCACCGGACGATGCCAGCGAACTCTATAACCTTGTCGGTCACCCGTTCCCGTTCGGTGTCGACTGGGCCAATGTCCGCCTGCGCGTCGATGGCACGACTTACCTTTCGCCGACCGACGCCCTTGCCCAGAACGTCATGGACAAGACGTACTGGGTCTGGAACGGCAACGCCTACGAATCCTACGACGATGCCACGCCGATGCTCGAAGGCACGCTGCAGGCGTTTGACGGCCTGTGGATCAAGCTGCTGCCGGGCAGTCAGGGCAAGACGCTGGAGCTGCTGATACCGGCCACGCCGTCGGTGAAGAGCAGCCAGGTGGAAGCCGAAGTACCGTGGTACCTGTCGTGGATGCAGGCATTGGAGGCGCTGATCCCGACGGCGACAGCCTCGGATTTCTCACCACAGGCCAACACCTGGGGCGCGGATCGCAACCGGCAGCGCTGGCAGCCACCGCCCGCCGAGGAATGGGCCGTCCGCCTGACGATCGAAGAGCCCGAGACCGGCATGCGCGATCGCAGCAACGTGTTGGGGCAGCTCAAAGCGTCGAAGCGGGGCTATGACCCGCATGATCTCGTTGAGCTGGCACCGTTCGGCGATACCTACCTGACCATCGTGTTCCCGCATCCACACTGGGGCGAGCACGCTGGTGACTACACCAGCGACTTCCACAAACTGCCACGCGACCCACGCTGGGGCGATGTATGGGAGTTCGAGATCCGCAGCGATGCGCTGCTCAGCGACCTGCGCCTGAGTTGGGACGGCCCGCAGGAGATCCTCGAGCGCTCGGTGATCATCGACCGCGACATGAACCAGCGCATCCCGGCGACAGAGCGGGTGTACGACTTCTACCTCGACGGCAAGCCGCGCACGCTGCGCTGGCGCTATCGGGGGCAGGCCTCGCCGCAGCAATGGTGGCGCTGAGACCGCCATCAAGAACAACACGAACCGAGAAACCAGGAAGAAACAAGCAATGGATGACAAGAAGCACGACAAATCCGTGTCCGTCGACGAGACGACCGAGATCGACACCGAGCGTCGCGAGGCGTTGGAGCGGTTGGGCAAGTATGCGGCCTATACACCGCCGATGATCCTGACGCTGCTATCGCCACGGGTAGGAAATGCCCAGGAAGCCGGCTCGCCAGGGATGCCACCACCACCGCCGGG
>JAGRGW010000416.1 GCA_020445315.1 Gammaproteobacteria bacterium | reverse complement strand
TTCCTGTTCGTGCTGTTCGGCGCACTGCTCGAACAGGCCGGTGCCGGCAACTACTTCATCAAGGTCGCGTTCGCCATGCTCGGCCACATGAAGGGCGGCCCGGCCAAGGCCGCGATCGTCGCCTCTGCCACGACCGGGCTGATCTCCGGCTCGTCGATTGCGAACGTCGCCACGACCGGTACCTTCACGATCCCGCTGATGAAGCGGGTCGGCTTCCCCGGCACCAAGGCCGGTGCGGTCGAGGTCGCCGGTTCGACCAACGGCCAGCTGACCCCGCCGGTCATGGGAGCTGCGGCGTTCCTGATGATCGAGTACGTCGGCATTTCGTATCTCGAGGTCATCAAGCACGCGATCCTGCCGGCCGTGATTTCCTATATCGCGCTGGTCTACATCGTCCACCTCGAGGCACTCAAGGCCGGCATGCAGGGCCTGCCAAAACGCACGCATTCGACACTGCTGCAAAAGTTGATGACCTTCTCCTTCGTGGTCACGCTGATGTGCGTGATCGGCTTCGTCACCTACTACGGTATCGGCTGGATCAAGGACATTGCCGGCGATGCGGCGATCTATATCGTCGCGGTCCTGGTGGCCGCCGCCTACATCGCGCTGTTGTGGTATGCCACGCGTCATCCCGAGCTGGAAATGGACGATCCCAACAGTCCCGTCATCGAGCTGCCGGAAACCGGGCCCACGGTGAAAGCCGGCCTGTATTTCCTGCTCCCGATCATCGTGCTGATGTGGTGCCTGATCGTCGAGCGCTTCTCGCCCGGACTGTCGGCCTTCTGGGCAACCGTGCTGATGATCGTCATCGTGCTGACCCAGCGCCCGCTGCTGGCGTTCTTCCGCGGCCGCTCGACGGCGGGCGAAATCGGTCGGGGCTGGACGGAATGCATCAACGGCCTCGGCCACGGTGCGCGCAATATGATCGGTATCGGCGTCGCCACCGCGGCGGCCGGCATCATCGTCGGCACCATTACGTTGACGGGTATCGGCCAGGTCATGATCGAGTTCGTCGAGTTCATCTCCGGCGGCAACCTGATGGCCGCGCTGATCTTTACCGCCGCGATCTGTATCGTCCTTGGCATGGGCCTGCCGACCACGGCGAACTACATCGTCGTATCGAGCCTGATGGCGCCTGTCGTCGTCTCCCTCGCGGCGACCAACGGCCTGATCGTGCCTCTGATCGCCGTGCACATGTTCGTGTTCTATTTCGGCATACTCGCCGACGATACGCCACCGGTCGGACTCGCCGCGTTTGCCGCCGCGGCGATCGCCAAGAGCGACCCGATCAAAACCGGCGTGCAGGGCTTCATGTACGACATACGTACCGCGATTCTGCCATTCCTGTTCATCTTCAATA
>JAGRGW010000415.1 GCA_020445315.1 Gammaproteobacteria bacterium | reverse complement strand
TGCGCTGGAGCAGGTTCTTGACCACCTCGGCGCCCAGCTTGTGCGCGGGCACGCCGGCGAGGCTGCCTCCGAAAGAACCGACGGCGGTCCGCGCTGCGGCCACGATAACGACATCTTTGCTCATTGAATCCTCCATAGGTTGAAAGCCCCGTTCGCTGTAGCAGGGTTCGGAAATGTAACTAGAATTTCAGCGCCGGCCGTTTTGCGGTGGGTGTATGCCGGCGACGCCGAGTGAAAATGTTGCACTGCACAAGAATGCATGTTAGCGTGTTTTGGTGCATCGCACAAATTTCCGGCGAGGCGCCTGGAAAGCGGCTACCGGGCATTACCAATATCCTGCATGTCGGTGGTGACCCCGGCGCTGACGATCGCGTGCGAATCATACATGAGATTGCGCGCGGAATCGGCGGTGCGGGCCGGCGTCGACACCGTTGTCTGCGCGCATGCCGCCAGTGACGGCTTGTTGTCGCCTGGCGCCCAAGGGCCGATGCAGACAGGAATCTCGAACAGATACCGAACACAGAGATGTCAACTACGTGGACCACCAACTATGAGTAACGATGCAAGCAGCTGGAACGAGAATCTGATGAGCGACTGGGTCGCCACTCAGCGTAAGTACTGGGATACCTGGAGTGAACTTGCCAAGAAGGCCGGCGCCGGAGCGATCGGTGGCGGTAACGGCGAGGCAGCCGGTGGCAACCCGTTTGCGGCGATGAACCCGTTTGCCTCGAATCCTTTCGCCAAGGCTGCATTCAGCGAAAACCCGTTTGCGCAGAATCCTTTTGCAAAAATGAACCTGACTGAAAACCCGCTGGCCAACGCGGCGTTCAAGCAGAACCCGTTCGCCAACGCGGCCTTCACCGGCAACCCGTTTGCCAACAAGGCGTTCGCGCAGAACCCGTTCGCCAACAACCCGTTCACGCGGTTCAGCGAGTCGAATCCCTTCGAAGGCATGGTCGAGCGTTGGTGGTCGACGATCAAGCCTGAAGCCCAGGGAGACATCGGCACGGTCGCCCAGCGCTTCTTCGACATGGGCAAGAGCTTCATGTCGATGGCCGATGGGGTGTTCACCAGCGCCGGCCACGAGCACCCGGACGCCGCCATGCAGATGTGGATGTCGGGTATGCAGGCGGCCCTGCAGCAGTGGATCGCCCAGGTCCAGAACAACATGGACATCGGCACGCCGGACCTGCCAGGCATCAGCGGCACGACCCTGAGCACCTGGGCCCAGGTCGCGGACACGGTTGCACCCTGGCTGAACATGTCGCAGGAATACCTGCGTGACATCGCTGAGGGACACCTGCCGGGCGGTATCCAGATGCCGGGCGTAGGGGCGGCACAGGAGCAGTTCTGTCGCGCACTGTCGATGCCTGGCCTCGGCTACACCCGCGAACAGCAGGAGCGTCTGCAGGAACTGGCGCAGCACCTGCTCGGTTACCACGATTCGCTGCGGGCCTACAAGATCGCGTTCGGCAAGACCGCGCTGTCTTCGCTCGACGCGGTGCAGAAACGCCTGAAGGACCTGCACGAAAAGGGCGAGGCGATCGATTCGCTGCGCGCCCTGTACGACATGTGGGTCGATGCGAGCGAGGATGCCTACGCCAAGTTCGCGATGAGCGACGAGTACCAGGTGGTCTACGGTGACCTGGTCAACTCGCTGATGCGGGTGCGCCAGGATATGAACGATCTGTCCGAGCAGCAGTATCGCCTGATGAACATCCCGACCCGCTCCGAGATCGACACGATGCAGAAGCGGCAGCAGCAGCTGCGTCGTGAGAACCGCCAGTTGCGCCACGAGTTCGAGGCGTTGCGCGCGAGCGTGGCCAAGGCCACCGTGCCGCGCGCACCGGCCGCGGAAAAAGCACCCGCTCCGGCGGCCAAGGCCAAGGCCAGCTCGCGCAAGGCTGCGCCGAAGCAGGACCCCCTGCCGATCGACGACGTCGAGGACGACCTCACCGCGATCAAGGGTATCGGCCCGAAGATGATGGAAAAACTCTACGCCCAGGGCATCAAGAACTTCGCCCGGCTGGCGGAAATGAACAACAAGTTGGCCGGGGAACTGGACGAAACGTTGAAGGCACAGGGTCGCGTCCTGCGTGACGACTGGGTCGGCCAGGCCAAGAAACTGCGCGGCTAACAACACAGAGGATTGACAAGAATGATTCCGTTTCAAATGCGTCCCGACGAGATCCTGAGCGAGGCTCGCGGTTTCAACGAAAAACTGGCCAAGGGTGTCAGCAACCTGATGGACGTCGGCGAGATTCCGACCGGTGTGACGCCGAAGGACGTCGTCTACAAGGAAGACAAGCTGGTCCTGTATCGCTACAAGAGCGAGACCCCGGCGACCAACAAGACCCCGCTGCTGATCGTCTACGCGCTGGTCAACCGTCCGTACATGACCGACCTGCAGGAAAACCGGTCGACCATCCGCGGCCTGCTCGATGCCGGCCAGGACGTCTACCTGATCGACTGGGGCTACCCGGACGCGGCTGACCGCTACCTGACGATGGACGACTACATCAACGGGTACCTGGACCGCTGCGTCGATGTCATGTGCACCCAGCACGGTGTCGACAAGGTCAACATCCTCGGCATCTGCCAGGGCGGGGCGTTCAGCTTGTGCTATGCGGCCATGCATCCGGAGAAGGTCCGCAACCTGGTGACGATGGTCACGCCGGTCGACTTCCACACCCCGGACAACATGCTGAGCCACTGGATCCGCAACGTCGACGTCGACCTGCTGGTCGACACCCAGGGCAACATCCCCGGCGAGATGCTCAACTGGACGTTCCTGAACCTGAAGCCTTACCAACTGATGGCGCAGAAGTACCTGGGTGTCGTCGACCTGATGGACGACCCCAAGGCGCTGAAGAACTTCATGCGCATGGAGAAGTGGATCTTCGACAGCCCGGACCAGGCCGGTGAGACCTTCCGCCAGTTCACCAAGGACTTCTTCCAGGACAACAAGCTGATCAAGGGCGAGGTCCAGATCGGCGAGTACTCGGTCAACCTGCACAACGTGAAGATGCCGGTGCTGAACGTGTTCGCGGAACAGGATCACCTGGTCCCGCCGGATGCGTCCAAGGCATTGGAAAAGGTGGTGGGCTCGAACGATTACACCGAGCTGTCGTTCCCCGGTGGCCACATCGGCATCTATGTCAGTGGCAAGGCGCAGAAGACCATCCCGCCGGCCATCGGCGAGTGGCTGGACGCGCGCTGACGGTTGAAAACCAAGAGAAAACAGGGCCTGTCATCCCGCGTGCAGGCCCCGTTTTTCCACGATCTGCCCCGCTTCCGCCGGATACCCCCTGATCCGGCGGTAGGCTGGCTGCACCATAATTGTGCCAGCCTATGATGAGGCGGATAAATTCTCTATAAGAATTTCCTCACATTCGCTCTTACGCTTACCTTTGTAAAAAGCGGCATTCAAGGGAATCTTATTCATGACAGAGCGCGTTTCCGCCGGCGGCCTCCAGGTCGCCAAGTTGCTTCACGACTTCGTCCAGGAACAGGCACTGCCGGGCACCGGCGTCGAGGCCGCGTCTTTCTGGGACGGCTTCGGCCGCATCGTGTCGGAACTGATGCCGATCAACAGGGCGCTGTTGCAGAAGCGGGACGAAATCCAGGCCAGGATGGACGAGTGGTGCACCGCGCACCGCGGGCAGCCGCTGGACATGGGGGCCTACAAGGCCTTTCTGACCGACATCGGTTACCTGGTGCCCGAAGGCGAGACCTTCGCCATCGGAACCGGCAACGTCGATGCCGAGATTGGGCAGGTCGCCGGTCCGCAGCTGGTCGTTCCGGTCAACAACGCCCGCTACGCCCTGAACGCGGCCAATGCCCGTTGGGGCAGTCTCTACGACGCGTTCTACGGTACCGATGTCATTGCCGAGGACGGTGGGCTCGAGAAAGGCCTGACCTTCAACGCCAGGCGCGGTGCCGCCGTCATCGCGCGCGCGGCCGAGTTCCTCGACAGCGCGGTGCCGTTGACCGATGGTTCACACGCCGACGTCAGCCAGTACCAGCTGGTCAGGTTCAACGATCATGTCGGCCTGTCGGCGACCCTGTCCGGCGACACGAAGACCGGCCTCGTCGACCCGGCGCAGTTCGTCGGTTACCGCGAGGACGAAAGCGGTCTGACGCACGTGCTGCTGCGCAACAACGGTCTGCACATCGAGCTGGTCATCGACCCCGAGCACCCGGTCGGCAAGTTGC
>JAGRGW010000414.1 GCA_020445315.1 Gammaproteobacteria bacterium | reverse complement strand
TGGAAGTCCTCGTGCAGCGACTTGCCGGCGTCCTCTTCGAGGTGAGCGCGGGTCACGCCGACGGTCTTGCTGTCACCGTTGTCGAGCAGGATCTCGACTTCACCGACACCGACGACCGGAAGCTCGTATTGGCTGATCTGGTAGCCCTTGGGCAGGTCCGGGTAGAAGTAGTTCTTGCGCGCGAACACCGAGCGCTCGGCCACCGCGGCACCGATCGCCTTGCCGAAACGCACCGCCATGCGCACCGCCTCCCGGTTCAGCACCGGCAGCACGCCCGGCATGCCGAGATCGATCAGCGCCGCCTGGGTGTTGGGATCGGCCCCGAACGCCGTCGACGAGCCGGAGAATATCTTCGACTTCGTGGCCAGCTGGGTGTGAATTTCCAAGCCGATTACGGTTTCCCACTGCATGGTTTGTCTTCTCAGCGCCTGAATTTAGGTTGAATTACCACGGCTCGAGGTACGAGGCACGGGGGTTCACGCCCCGGCCCCTGGCCCTCGGCCCTAAAAGCCCGCAGGGCTTGCCTTATGCCAGTCCGTCGCGCATTGCAGCTGGTGGGCGACATTCAGCAGCCGCGCCTCGTCGAAATAGTCGCCAATCAGCTGCAGGCCGACCGGCATGCCGCCGCTGCCGGGCGCCGGCACCGACATCGCCGGCAGGCCGGCGAGGTTCACCGCGATCGTGTAGATATCCTGCAGGTACATCGACACCGGGTCGTCGGCCTTGTCGCCGAGCGCAAACGCCGTGCCGGGAGCAGTCGGACTGGCGATGACGTCACATTTTTCAAACGCCGCCCGGAAGTCGTCGGCGATCAGCTGGCGGATCTTCTGCGCCTTCAGGTAGTAGGCATCGTAGTAGCCGGCCGACAGCGCATAGGTGCCGATCATGATGCGACGCTTGACCTCGGCGCCAAAACCCTCCGAGCGCGAGCGCTTGTAAAGGTCTTCGAGATCTTTCGGATCCTCGCAACGATGCCCGTAGCGGACGCCGTCGAAGCGCGCCAGGTTCGACGAGCATTCGGCCGGTGCCACGACGTAGTAGGCCGGCACGGACAAGCCAGCGTTCGGCAGGCTGACATCGACGATCTCCGCGCCCAGGCGCCGAAGCTCGTCGATTGCGGCCTGGATCGAACGGGCGACCCCCGGGTCCAGGCCTTCGCCCATGAACTCGCTGACAATGCCGATGCGCATGCCCTTGATCG
>JAGRGW010000060.1 GCA_020445315.1 Gammaproteobacteria bacterium | reverse complement strand
AGTACGCGACCAAGATCGACAGCATGGCGCCGGAGATCTACCGCTACATGAACTTCGACCAGATGCCGGAGTTCGTCGAGTCGGCGAAACGCGGCCAGGAAGTGGTGCTGAAGCTGGCAATCTGAACGCCACTTCGGACTTGCCCTGGTGAACACAGACCCCGGCCTCCGCGCCGGGGTTTTTTTGTCGAGTCGTACCGGCGGCTGCGTTGTATCAATGTGTCCTGCGTTCGGATCAGGCAAATTCGAACCAGCGGCCCGGCCATCGATTTACCGCCGCCGGCCGGTTCAGCCGGGCCGGGAGGGTGTCATGCTGTCGAACAAGCAGTCGATGCGTTCGCTGGTCTCGTTTCTCGTTACCTGGTCGTTCCTGGTCCTTACCGTGACCGGGCTGGTGCTGTACATCGTGCCGCAAGGGCGCGTTGCCTACTGGATCCACTGGTCGCTGGCCGGCATGGAGAAAGAACAGTGGGGCTGGGTGCACATGATGTTCGGTGGCGTCTTCATCATCACTGGTGTCGCGCACCTGTACTTCAACTGGAAGCCGTTCAAGGCATTTCTCGCGGCCCGCGTCAGCGGGCACCTGGAACTCAAGCGCGAGGTGTTCGTCGCCACCGGGCTGACGGTGGCCATCTTCGTCGTATCGGCCCTGGATCTGCCGCCGGCAAGTTGGATCATCGACCTCAATGACGATATCAAGGCGTCGTGGGTCACCTCGCCGGAGCTCGAGCCGCCTTTCGGTCATGCCGAGTTGGTTACGCTGGCGGCACTGGCGCGTCGCATGCAATTCGATCTGGACGCCGCGATGCAGTCGCTGGCGAAAAATGGCGTGCGGTTCGAGGGCAAGACCGATACGCTGGAAACCATCGCGCGGCGCAATGAAATGACTCCGATGGCGGTTTATGCGCTGATCCAGGGCGCGGAGACAGTCCGGCAACCGGCGGCACAATTCGCCGGTTTGTCGGCCGAGGAGGTCGAGGCCCGGCTTGCCGGCAGCGGCCTGGGCCGGAAGTCGCTCGGGACGCTCTGCGCCGAACTGGGGGTCGCGGAAGACGTCGCGCTGGCGCGCCTGCGCGCCGCAGGGATCAACGCGGTGATCGAAGACAAGACCAAGGCGATTGCCGAGACACACGGGCTGGAGCCGATCGACCTGGCACTGCTGTTACTGGCCGTTGATCGCTGAGCGATAGCGCCGCGCGGCGGGCGAACCGAGGATGACCGGGCAGAATCGATGAAGCTGATCTATGGAATCACGCTGCTGTTGGCCTACCAGCTGGTTGGCGAGGTCGGCGTACGCGCACTGGACCTGCCGGTACCGGGGCCGGTGGCCGGGATGTTGCTGCTGTTCCTGACGCTGGTGGCGCTGGGGCGGGTGCCGGAGAGTCTTTCGACGTCGGCGGGCGGGCTGTTGTCACACCTGTCGCTGCTGTTCGTGCCCGCGGGTGTCGGCATCATGGTGCACGCCGAGCGTATCGGGGCCGAATGGCTGCCGATCGCGCTGGCGCTGGTGCTGAGCACGCTGTTGACGATGGCGGTCACCGCGTGGGTCATGCTCGGTACCCGGCGCCTGGTCGATCGATGGAGGCCGGACGATGAGCGATAGCCAGCTGGCGACCCTGTGGGTTTACCTGTCGGCCTCGCCGTTGCTGGGGCTGACGGTCACTCTGGTTGCGTACAGTGCCGCCTACAGGCTCTACGAGGTGGCCGGGATGCGCCCGCTGCTGCACCCTGTCGTGGTTGCCGTCGCGCTGTTGATCGCCTTCCTGCAGCTCAGCGACATCGGCTATGTCGACTATTTCGAAGGTGCGCAGTTCGTGCATTTCCTGCTCGGCCCGGCGACGGTCGCGCTGGCCGTGCCGCTTTACCAGCAGATCCCGAAGTTGCGCCAGCTATGGTTGCCGATCCTGGCCGCCACCTTGGTGGGTGTCTGCGTCGGTGCCTTGAGCGCGGTTGGCGTGGCTCGCCTGCTCGGTGCGACGCTGCACACCCAGCTGACCCTGGCGCCGAAGTCGGTGACCGCACCCGTGGCGATGGGTATCTCCGAGCAGATCGGTGGACTGCCGTCGCTGACTGCCGTCCTGGTCGTCGTCACCGGCATCCTCGGCGCCGTCATCGGCGGGCGCTTGTTCGCTTTACTGGGGATCCGCGACGACAGCGTCAAGGGCATCGCCATGGGTATCACGGCACATGGCATCGGTACGGCGAGGGCATTCCAGCTCAGTACCGAGATGGGGGCTTTCTCCGGCCTGGCGATGGCATTGTCGGCGCTGGCCAGCGCCTTGTTGTTGCCCGGCCTGCTGAGCTGGCTCGGGTAGGCCTGGCCCGGGAGCGGCGAGCCACTTCGTCCTGACCGGTCTCGACCCTGGCGAACCTCCGTTCGATGCGTCCGATGTGGATGCAACGGGCCGTGCCTATACTTGGTATGCACTCGGCAACCAAGTGAAAACACGCTTCATTCCCCTGGTGCACCAGCCATCCCGTTTGCGGCATGCAACTGTCCGCGCCGGCATTGGCAACGCGATCAGACCGTGGAGCAGCGAGGAGGGGGCTATGTCGGAAAAGCAGAGATCGAGTGATGCATTGATCGAGACGCTGACCCAGTTGCTGGCCGCCAGCCCGCCCGAAGGCGCCCGCGGGTTCCGAAAGGCCCACGGCGAACAGTTGCTGCGTGTCTACTACCGGCACATATCGCCGGCCGACCTCGAGGAGCACGATCCTGGTGACCTGCTCGGTGCCCTGATCGCGCACTGGCAGCTGATGCGGCGGCGCCGGCCCGGCCAAGCCAAGGTCCGGGTCTACAACCCGGAACAGGAAGAGCATGGTTGGCGCAGCAAGGACACGATCGTCGAGATCGTTGCCGACGACATGCCGTTCCTGGTCGACTCCGTCTCCGCCGCGCTCAATCGCCTCGGACTGGCCATCAGCCTGACCATTCACCCGGTCTTCGCGGTAGACCGGGACGATGCCGGGAACCTGACTGGCCTGCACCGTGTCGGGGACGGTGATGCGACCGCCACCGAGGCCGCAATCCAGATGCATATCGACCGGCAGCCGCAGGAAAAGCTGTCGGAACTGGAGGGTGTCGTGCGGCACGTGGTCGCCGACGTGGTGGCGACGACCTCCGACTGGCTCGCGATGAAGGGGCGTGCCGAGAGCATCCGCCAGCAGATTGGCGAGACCGCGACCGGGACGGCCGGATCGGATGCGGCCGAGGCCAGGGCCTTCCTCGACTGGATGGTCGGTGATCATTTTCTCTTCATCGCCGCCTGCAGCTACGAATTGACGGGTGCAGACGGCTGCGCACTGAGTTTCGTCTCCGATTCCGGCCTCGGGCTGTTGCGTGACGGCGCCGAGGCCAGGGCGCGGGCGGACGAGTGGGTGTCGGGCCTCGCGGTCGACCTGGCCGAGTTTCACCACGATCTCGTCGTGACCAAGGCCAATGCGCGTTCCCGTGTCCACCGCCCCGCCTACATGGACTGCGTTGCCATCAAGCGCCGGGATGCCCAAGGCCAGGTTACCGGCCTCGAGTGCCTGATCGGCCTGTTTTCGTCCAGCGCCTACAACACGCCGCCACGCCAGATCCCCTTGTTGCGCAGCAAGGTGAATGCCGTGTACGCCGGCGCCCAGGTCTCGCCGGGCAGCCATTCCGGTCGTGCCATTGCGAACATACTCGACAACTTCCCGCGCGATGCGCTGTTCCAGATCCGCAGCGATGACCTGCTCAATACCACGCTGGGCGTGCTCAGCCTGCAGGAACGCCAGCGCACCCGCCTGTTCATCGTGCGCGATCCCTTCCGCCGCTTCTACACCTGCCTGGTCTACCTACCGCGCGAGCGCTACAGCCGCGAGGTGCGGATCGCGGTGCAGGGGATACTGGTGGAGGCACTGGGCGGGACCGACGTGGTGTTCGAGACCCAGTTTTCCGAATCGATCCTGGCCCGCATCAACTTTGTCATCCGGACCCCGGTCGGGGTCGAGCCCGGCTACGACATCGGCGAACTCGAGGGCAGGGTCCTGGAGGTCACGACGACCTGGCAGGACGGGTTGCGCAGCGCGTTGCTTGCCCAGGTCGACGAGGCCATGGCGGCGCGCTACCTGGCCGACTACGGACAGGGCTTCCCGGGTGGTTACCGCGAAGACTACCACCCGCGCATCGCCGTCAACGATATCCAGCGCATCGAACGCGTCCGTGGGACCGGCCACCTGGGGGTGCACCTTTACCAGCCGATCATCGACAGCGGTGACCAGGTCCACGTGCGGCTCTACTCGCTCGGCCGACCGGTGCCGCTGTCGCAGGCGATACCGGTGCTCGAGAACATGGGGTTGCGCGTGTTCGGTGAACAGCCCTACCGCATCCGGCATCCGCAGGGCGACATCTGGATCCACGATTTTGCCACCCGCCGGCCCGCGGCTACGGGCGCGATCTCGGCAGAGACGCGCGAACGCTTCGTCGACACCTTTCTGCGCGTCTGGGATGAGAAGGTCGACAACGACGGGTTCAATGGCCTCGTGTTGCGGGCCGGGTTGTCGTGGAAGGAGGCGTTGCTGTTTCGCGCCTACAGTCGCTACCGGCACCAGGTGAAGGTGCCTTACACGCAGGCTTACACGATCTCGGTGCTCAACCGGCACCCGGACGTCGTCCAGGTACTGAGCCGCCTTTTCCAGCATCGCTTCACCCCCAATCGGGCCTCGGTCGAGGCCGGGGACGGGCAGGCCCTGCTCGACACGTTCGAATCGCTGCTCGAAGGTGTCGAGAGCCTCGACGAGGACCGCATCCTGCGCAGTTTCCTGAACCTGGTCCAGGCCACGTTGCGGACCAACTTCTTCCAATGCGACGCCAACGGCGACAGCAAGCACTACCTGTCGTTCAAGCTCGATCCGCGTGGGGTCAGCGGTATGCCGCTGCCGCTGCCAATGTTCGAGATCTACGTCTTCTCCGCACAGATGGAAGGCGTCCACCTGCGCGGCGGACGCGTGGCCCGCGGCGGTTTGCGCTGGTCTGACCGGATGGAGGACTACCGCACCGAGATTCTCGGCCTGGTCAAGGCGCAGATGGTCAAGAACACCGTGATCGTACCGGTCGGCTCCAAGGGTGGGTTCGTCGTCAAGCACGCCTCGAATTCGGATACGCGCGAGGAGCGCCTGGAGAAGGGCATTGCCTGCTACCGGACGCTGTTGCGCGGCATGCTCGACCTGACCGACAACCTCGTCGGTGACGGGGTCGTGCCGCCACCCGACGTGGTGCGCCAGGACGGCGACGACCCCTACCTGGTGATCGCGGCGGACAAGGGCACCGCGACTTTCTCGGATATCGCCAACCAGGTGTCCGCCGAGTACGGGTTCTGGCTCGGCGATGCGTTTGCCTCGGGCGGCTCGGCCGGTTACGACCACAAGGTGATGGGCATCACCGCCCGCGGTGGCTGGGAATCGGTCAAGCGCAACTTCCGCGAACTCGGCCTCGACACGCAGACGACCGATTTCACCGTCGTCGGCATCGGTGACATGGCCGGTGACGTGTTCGGTAACGGTATGCTGCTGTCGCGCCACATCCGGCTGGTCGGCGCCTTCAATCACCAGCACATCTTCCTCGACCCGGAGCCGGACGCCGCGACCTCGTTCGCCGAGCGCGAACGCCTGTTCCGGCTGCCGCGCTCGTCGTGGGCGGACTACGACAAGGCCTTGATCTCGGCGGGTGGCGGGATCTATTCGCGCAGTGCCAAGTCGATCGCACTGACCCCGGAGGTACAGAAGCTGTTGGGCGTCAAGAGCGACCGGCTGGCGCCGACCGACCTGATCCGCGCGCTGCTGAAGGCCAAGGTCGACCTGCTCTGGAACGGTGGCATCGGCACCTACGTGAAGGCCTCGTACGAAACGCACGAGCAGGCACATGACAAAGCCAACGACGCGTTGCGTGTCGATGCGACCGAGTTGCGCTGCCGCGTGATCGGCGAGGGCGGCAATCTCGGCCTCACGCAGCTCGCGCGGGTCGAGTTCGCGTTGCACGGCGGCCAGGTCTATACCGACGCGATCGACAACTCGGCCGGGGTCGACTGTTCGGATCACGAGGTCAACATCAAGATCCTGCTGGACAAAATCGTCGCCAACGGCGACATGACGACGAAGCAGCGCAACAGCCTGCTGGCGGACATGACGGACGACGTCGCGGACCTGGTGCTGGCGGACAACTACGCACAGACGCAGGCAATCAGTATCGTTGTTTCCGAGGCCCCGCGCCGCCTCTACGAGCATGCGCGCTTCATGGACCTGCAGGAGCAGCGTGGGGCGTTCAGCCGCAAGCTGGAGGGCTTGCCGGACAAGAAGACACTGACCGAGCGGCTTGCGATGGGCAAGGGGCTGACCAAGCCCGAGGTCGCGGTGTTGCTGGCCTACTCCAAGATGGCCTACTACGAGGCGATCATCGGATCCGATGTGCCCGACGATCCGTTCGTGGCCGACCGCCTGGTTCGCTACTTTCCAACCGTGCTGGGTGAGCGCTTCGGCCGCGAGATCGCCGAACACCGGCTGCGGCGCGAGATCATCGCGACGATGATCACCGGGACCATCGCCGACCACGTCGGGCCGGGTATCGGTTTTCGCGTGCGCGAAGAGGTCGACGCCGATATCGCGAGCGTGGCCCGCGCCTACCTGGTTGTCAGCGACGTGTTCGAAACGGACAGCTTGTGGCAGCGCGTCGAGGCACTCGACAACGCGGTGCCGGCGGCCGTGCAGACGCAGATGCTCGCCACGATCGGCAGCTTTCTCGAATGCACCTTGACCTCGCTGCTCCGCGCCTACAAGGGGCGGCTGGACATGCAGGACCTTCGCGACCGGTTCCACGACGGTGTCACGGAACTGGCCGGCGCAATGCCCGGGCCGCTCGCGTCACCGGAAAAGGCCGAATTCGACCGACGGGTCAAGCGCCTTACCGCTGCCGGGGTGCCGCGTGACCTGGCGCAATCGGTCTCGGGTCTCGAGCCCATGTCGGCCGCGCTGGACATCGTCGATGTTGCCCGCTCGACCGATGCTGCCATCGAGACGACCGCGTGGGTCTACTCGGCGCTGGGGCATGCCCTGGAACTCGACTGGATACGCCAGCAGATCGACGAACTCGGGGTACAGACGCACTGGCACCTGTTGGCGCGTACCAAGTTGCACGCGGCACTCGACGCCAATCAGCGTGACCTGGCGGCACTGGTGCTTTGTGCGGGTAACGGTGCGACGTTGAAGGCGAGAGGGATCTTCACGCGTTGGCAGCGTCAGAACGAAGACATGCTGGAACGATACGGGCAGGTCATCGCCGAGCTCAAGGGCGGCAACATTTTCGATTTTGCCATCCTGTCACTGGCCGTCGCCAGGGTGGGCGAACTGCTACCCGCGCGCGCGGTTGCGGGCGGCCAGTAGCTGCCGGTGGCGTTGCCTGCTGCCCCGACGCCGGCAGGCGCGGGGCAGCCACTGTTAGGGTCGGATGACCATGACCGAGCAGGGTGCGTGGTCGACCACGTAGGCGCTGTTGGAGCCGAGCAGTATCCTGCCGATGTCGCGTTTCCGTGCCGGTATCACCACCAGGTCGATGTGGTGTTTCTTGACGTAATCGATGATGACCTTGCGTGTGCTGCCCTCGCCGACACTGCAGTGGACCTTGGCCGGGTTGCGGAAATGCGAATCGATGAACTTCTTCATGTCGACGCAGACCTCGGCATGGGCCTTCTTGATGGCATCGTCCGGGAAGAAACTCGCGACCATGGAACTGTTGAAATCGGGGATCGCGGTCAGTGCGGTCAACCCAGCGCCGTACTTCTCGGCGAAGTCCTCTGCGACCGCGATGGCGCGTCCCGCGATATCACTTTCCTCGAGGTTTATGGGCAGTAGTATCTGCTTGAACATGGGCATGGCTCCGGGTCAGGCGGTTTGCGGTGCAGGTGAAGTCGGTGCCTTGCGGCGCAATTGCAGCCACGCGACCAGGCCGAGCAGGGCAAGGGCCGGGATGAACATGATGTGCTTGGGCGGGATGTCGGCGTCGACCTGCAGGTTGACGATTTCCCAGTCGAAGTCGAGTCCGACCTGCTGTGCGTCCGATCCGAACATCACGTTGTCGGCCAGGACCTTGCCGTCCTCGATGCGCACCTCCAGGCCGGCCTCGCGCAGGCGATCTTCGCCGGCGCCCGGCTTGCCCAGTGGCAGCCGGACGAGCTTCTCGACCAGTTTTCCATCGAGTGTCTCGCCGCTGACCATCATGTTGAGCTTGCCGTTTTTCGGCAGCGCCCCGGCGCGTTCGATGATCTGGGTCGCCGACAGCGTCTCGGTCGGCGGGTAGATCTCGTCCCACCAGAAACCCGGGCGGAACAGCGTGAACGCGACCAGCAGGATCGCCAGCGACTCCCACAGGCGGCTCTTGACCAGCCAGTATCCCTGGGTCGCGGCGGCGAACAGCAGCATCGCGATCGTTGCCGAGATAATGACGCCGACGAGGTGGAACCAGTTGTCGATCCCGATCAGCAGCAACTCGGTATTGAAGATGAACAGGAAT
>JAGRGW010000413.1 GCA_020445315.1 Gammaproteobacteria bacterium | reverse complement strand
GACCCGATGATGTCGCTGCATACCGTGTTGTCGCCGGGTCCCGAATCGGCCGACCCGCAGAGCGACTTGCACTGCGACACCTTCCACGCGGCGGCAAAGGGCTGGTTCTTCTTGCGCGATGTCGAGATCGAGGACGGCCCCTTCTCCTACGTACCCGGTTCACACTACGCCACGCCGGGCCGTATCCGCTGGGAGCGGGCACGTAGCCTGACCGCGGCCAATTCCGGCAACCCACACCATGCTGGCGGTTCGTTCCGCGCCACGCTGGAAGACGTGCGCGACATGGGCTACCCGGACCCGGTGCCGCTTGCCGTGCCTGCCAACACCCTGGTCGTTGCGGACACCCATGGTTTCCACGCGCGCGTGCCGAGCCAGCGAGCATCGACCCGCTTCGCCGTTTACGGGTCATTGCGCCGCAACCCTTTCCTCCCCTGGACCGGGGGCGACGTACTCGATCTGCCGGGTCTGAGGGGGCGTCGCGCCCAGCTGCTGGACCTGCTGCGGGATATCGGCACCGCCGTGACGCGGTCGCCGTCGGGTCAACCCCCGGTCGGGCGCGTCAGGCCGACCGATCCGCCCCGGCGCTGAAGACGTGACGGGCGGTTTCACGTTGCGCTAAGCGCAAAATCCTCGGTGACTCCGGTTATGGGCGCCCCGTCGGCAATGGCCGGTGCAGGACCTGAAAGCCGCCAGAACGCGTGCTATGTTCGTTGTTATAAACAACGCGAGGGCAATGTCATGCTTGAGCTTCTGGATGGTCTCTCCGACGCCGTCATCGGTGTCAAGGCAACCGGCGAAGTCACGGCAGACGACTATCGCAACGTGCTGGTGCCGGCGCTCGAGGAGCGACTCGAGCGGCACAAGCATGTGCGCCTGCTGTACGTCCTCGGCAGCGAGTTCGAGGGCTTCACCGGCGGCGCGGCCTGGGAAGACTCCAAGGTGGGGATGCGTCACTTCACGGCGTTCGACCGGATAGCGGTCGTCAGTGACCTCGATTGGGTTCAGCGCATGGTCAAGGCGCTCGGCTTCGTCGTGCCGGGCGAGGTGCGCGTCTACGACGAGGGCGGACTGGAGCAGGCAAGGACCTGGATCTCGGCGCCTCCCTCCCCCGGCAAACTGCAGTTCGAGCTGGACGAGGAAAAACGCCTGCTGGTGCTGGAACCGAAAGACCAACTCGAGGCGCTGGATTTTGCCAACGTGGCACAGGAGATCGACCCGTTCATCGAACGTGTGGGCAGCCTGAACGGCCTGGTCGTCGTAGCCGAGGAGTTCCCGGGCTGGGACGATTTCGCTGCGTTCACGGCTCACTTTCGCTTCGTGCGTGAACACCATGACCGGATTCGACGCATCGCCCTCGTGACCAGCAGTCGCTACCTTGCCGCGTTGCCGCGCCTGGCCAGTCACTTTGTCGAAGCGGAAGTCAGGCACTTCCCCTGGCACCAGCGCGCCGCCGCGATAGCGTGGGCCGCCGCCGGCGAACAGTAGGGGCGCCCGAATCCATGGCGGTGCACCAGCCATGCACCGCCGCGCCACGAGGGTCGCAGGTTTCCGCCTGAGGGCATAGTGCACCACTTTAGAGCATGCGCCATTCCCTATTTGCACTATTTTTGTGCGTTACGACGCCCATCATCACACCGATTTTTTGTTATCTATCTGTTTTACAAGCAACAATAACCATCGGCACGATTTCTGCTTTAGCTGATACTCAGCTGTGATCCACGGCGTAGAGACAACCCGGTCCGGTGAACCAAAGTCGACAGGCCACACGTCACCATGCCCCTGTCTGGCGCACGGCAGGCGCCTGTGCTGCCGTGCGGTTCGCCCGCGATCCCGGCAGAACTTGCCGACAGTGATTTCGACTGAAATGCGCCAAGGCGTTTAACCGACCGTTCGTTTGGAGATACAAAAAGTTATGAAGAGTAAGCTGGAATATATCTGGCTGGATGGCTACAAGCCGACCCAGAGCCTGCGAAGCAAAACCATGGTGCGTTCGAATTTCAGTGGCAAGTTGGAAGATTGCCCGATGTGGTCGTTTGACGGCAGTTCGACCGAACAGGCCGAAGGAAACGCATCGGATTGCCTGCTGAAGCCGGTTGCCGTCATTCCCGACCCGGCGCGCAAGAACTCGTACCTCGTCATGACCGAGGTCCTGAATGCCGACGGCACCCCGCATCCGTCGAACGGACGCGCCACCATCGAAGACGACGATGAAGATTTCTGGTTCGGTTTCGAACAGGAGTACTTCCTGTGGAACCCGGTCACCAACCTGCCGCCGGGCTTCCCGGCCGGTGGTTACCCGCCGCCGCAGGGCCCCTACTACTGCTCGGT
>JAGRGW010000412.1 GCA_020445315.1 Gammaproteobacteria bacterium | reverse complement strand
CATGGTGTCGTAGATCAGCGCCCAGGTCACCGTGGCGGCGAACAGGATCCAGGCCAGCGGCGGCACCTGGTTCTGGATCGCGGCGAATGCCATCGGCACCGCCCAGCCGAACGCCGCCCCGAGTACCAGCTGCGGCATGTGCGTGTAGCGCTTCGTGAACGGGTAGACCGCCGCCAACGCGACAGCAACGAACGAGTGTGCGATGGTCTTCGCGTTCAGCGTCAACACCAGGCCGAAGGCGATGAGACTGAGCACGGCGAACACCGCCAGCGCCTCGCGCGGCTGCACGGCGCCGGTGGCCAGCGGCCGTTTCGCCGTCCGCGCCACGTGGCCGTCGAAATCGCGGTCGGCAAAGTCGTTGATCGCGCAACCGGCCGAGCGCATCAGCGCGGTACCGAGAACGAACACCAGCAGGATCCACCATGGCGGGATCCCGCCGGCCGCGAACCACAGGGCCCACAGCGCCGGCCACAGCAACAGGTAGATACCGATCGGCCTGTCGGCACGCACCAGCAGCCAGTACTGGCGCAGGCGCTCACGCCAATTGCGCCCCGCCAGCGCATCCCCGGACGGCATCACTGGCGCAACTCCCGGATGTCCGGCAGGAACAGTTCGTTGACCAGGATGCGCTCGCCGCGGTATTCGAACAGCGTACGGCGGCCGCAAATCGCCGAAGGTGGCTTTTTCAGGTGCACCGTGGCGCTCTGGAACAGGCGATGTCGCGGTGAGATGCGCGCGACCTCAACGCACAGGCGACGCGTCGTCGGGTCCGAGAACAGCACCTCGCCCAGCGGCCGCTGACCGAGCCGGGTCAACGCAAACACGGGGCCTCGCAGCCGCTGCAGGGGCAACAGGGTGCGTGCGAATACCCAGGCATGCCGACCACAGTACAGCCTGACCTCCCGCACCAGCGTCGACTGCGCCGGGCCGGCGTCGAGCAGCGCGGCCTCACCCGGCAGCGCACTGGCATGCTCCTGCCGGATCAGTTCGACACGAAAACGCCTGTCGCAGCTACCGATCACCGACCGCGTCAACGAGCCGCGATCACTGAGCCAGGCATGTGCTTGTGGTGACACGCCTGGCAGGCGGCGGGCTCCGAGCGGGGTCCAGGCCGGTTCGCGAAGCGCGCAGGTCGGGGATGGGCGGCGTTTGAACATCTACAGAAAAACGGGGTTGCGGGTGAGAATTCGAGCCGGCGCGGATTATCGCACGACGAGCGGCTGCGTCACTGCATGGCCATGCGCTTGAGCCGGGCATGCCAATGGAACGGGCCGGTGTAGATCGGTTCGCGCACGTCGACGGCCACGACCCGACCCTCCCTGCCGTCGCGGTCGAAGCGGACGACGATACCGGCCGCGTGATGACGCCCGACCAGCGTGCAGCGTGCCGCCCGCTGGCCAGCCAGCCACTCGCACTGCTGGTCGCCCATACCGGATGCCCGCAGCAGGGCGCGCACGCGCTCGTGCGCATCGCCCACGGCGATCTCGCGCCAGGGTGCCGGAATGGCCAGTTCCTCGGACCAGGAAACCGCGTAAAGCGGCAACAGGAACACGACGAGAACGATCAGCAGGCGACGCAGGGTTCGAAACATCCTTGGCTCTGGTCAACGGTGGCTCGGCAACGGGGACGGGACAGCGTTCGCTGTTCGCCGAACCGGCCGCGGGACTGCAGGATAACCGGATTCGTTCCGTTACACGCTGGCATAGCGCGCCCGTTCACCGATCCAGCGCCGCATCAGCGGGGTCACGCTCTCCGGGTGTTCCCTGATCAGGCGGTCGGCCAGTTGCTGGACCTGCGGCACCAGGTCCTGGTCGCGCAACAGGTCGGCGATGCGGAACTGCATCTCGCCGGTCTGGCGCGTCCCGAGCACCTCGCCCGGGCCGCGGATCTCGAGATCGCGTCGGGCGATCTCGAAACCGTCACCGGTCTCCCGCATGACCGCCAGGCGCTCCTGGGCGACGCCACCCAGCGGCGGATGGTACAGCAGTACGCAATGGCTCTGCTGCGCGCCGCGACCGACGCGACCACGTAGCTGGTGCAGTTGCGACAGGCCCAGGCGCTCGGCGTTCTCGATGACCATCAGGCTGGCATTGGGGACGTCGACGCCGACCTCGATGACCGTCGTCGCGACCAGCAGGTCGATGTCGCCAGCCTTGAACGCGAGCATCACCGCCTCCTTCTCGCGCGGCTTCAGGCGTCCGTGCACCAGGCCGATCCGGATACCGTCGAGGGCCTCGCCGAGCGCGTTGGCGGTGACCTCGGCCGCCTCGGCCTGCAGCGCATCCGACTCCTCGATCAGCGTGCACACCCAATACGCCTGCCGCCCCTCCCGGCACGCCAGCGCAACCCGCTCGACGACCTGGTCGCGGCGCTGGTCGTTGATGACGACGGTCGACACCGGCTTGCGTCCCGGCGGCAGCTCGTCGATGACCGACAGGTCGAGATCGGCATAGGCGGTCATCGCCAGCGTCCGTGGTATCGGCGTCGCCGTCATGACCAGCTGGTGCGGCACCTGTCCGGCAGCGCCCTTTTCGCGCAGCGCGAGGCGCTGGTGAACCCCGAAACGGTGTTGCTCGTCGACGACGACCAGCCCCAGGCGGTCGAACGCAACGTCGTCCTGGAACAGCGCGTGGGTACCGACGATCACGTGTAGGCTGCCGTCGGCCAGGCGGTCCAGGATCGCCTGCCGGCGGCGGCCCTTGCTGCGCCCGCTGAGCCAGCCGACCTCCACGCCGATGGGATCGAACCAGCCGACGAAGTTGGCGTGATGCTGTTCGGCCAGCAGTTCGGTCGGCGCCATCAGCGCGACCTGGTAACCGGCCTCGACAGCGTTGAGCGCCGCCAGTGCCGCGACCACGGTCTTGCCCGAACCGACGTCGCCCTGCACCAGTCGCAGTGCCGGGTGTGGCCGGGCCAGGTCGGCCAGCAGTTCGTCGAGGACGCGTTGTTGAGCACCGGTCAGCGCAAACGGCAGGCTGGCACTCAGCGCGCGCCGCAGGTGACCATCGCCATGCATCGCCGGCGCACCACGGCGCCGCTGCTGCCGTCGCAGCATGCGCAGGCTCAACTGGTGTGCCAGCAACTCCTCGAGTGCCAGCCGACGTTGCGCCGGGTGGCCCTGCTCCGACAACAGGCGCGCCGACTGGTCGGCCGGCGGACGGTGCAGCAATCGCACGGCATCGGACAAAGGCGAAAGACCGAGTTCGCGGCGCACCTCGCGCGGCAACAGTTCCTCGAGACCGCCATCGCCCAGCAGCGCCAGCGAACGCTCGGTCAGGTCGCGCCATGTCAGTTGGTGCATGCCCTCGGTGGTCGGGTAGATCGGCGTCAGGCGTCCATCCGACTGCAGCGCTGCGTCGTCGGCCATGTACTGGATCTCGGGATGGATCAGTTCGTAACCGTTCGGCCCACGCCGAACCTCGCCGAAACAGCGCAACTGGCAGCCACGCGCCAGGTTGGCCTTCTGCGCGGCGCTGAAATGGAAGAATCGCAGCGTGATGCCACCGCTGCCGTCGGCGATGCGGACCAGCAGCGAGCGCCGCCTGCCGAAACGCACCTCGCTGAGTTCGACCTCGCCCTCGACGACAGCCTGCTGGCCGACCCGCAGGCTACCGATAGGGACCACCCGGGTGCGGTCCTGGTAGCGCACCGGCAGGTGGAAAAGCAGGTCCTGGACGCTGCCGATACCCAGCCTCGCCAGCCTTTCGGCATTTTTCGGACCGACGCCCTTTAAGTCGGTCACCGGCACATCGGCAAGGTTTCTCACAGCTGTGGCCACGGCTGCAGCATACGGAAGCGACGATTCGGCAACAAGCCAACGCGCCAGGATCTGGCATAGCCGCGCGGAATACGCACAATACGCGTGCAAAAATCACCGCACCGTCCGACGCCGGGCCTGTGCATCGGCGGTGGCGGACCCGATCCCGACGTGGTTCGGAATTTGCGTGGGCAGACGTTCAAGAGCAACCAATGACGAGGGTACCAGCGTGACGAAGAGCACGAAGAAGACGACCACCAAGGCGGCAGGCGACGAAAAGCCGGCGACGAAGAAAAAGGCCGTGGCGAAAAAGACGGCAGCGACCGCCAAGACCACGGCCACGGCCAAGCCGGCCTTGAAGAAGAAGGTGGCGAAGAAGAAAGCGACACCGAAGAAAAAGGCCACCACCGCGAAGGCAGCGGTGCCACGCAAGAAAGTGGTGGCCAGCACCACGGCGAAGCGCCCCGCAGGGGTCATCAGCGCCGCGCAGCGACACGCCATGATCGCCGAAGCCGCCTACCTGCGTGCCGAGGCACACGGTTTCGTCACCGATTCGCATACCGACTGGGTCTATGCCGAGAGCGAGATCGACGCCCGCCTCGCGCGCGACGGCATCCTCGTCAAGCACTGAGACAGCGGCTTACGGGCGATGGTCGTTCAACAGACACTGACACTCGGCACCCGCGGGCGCGGCACCTACGAGATCACCCGCCAGTTGCAGGATGTCGTCCGTGGTTCAGGGATCGAACGCGGGCTGTGTCACCTGTTCCTGCAACACACCAGTGCATCGCTGATCATCTGCGAAAATGCCGATCCGAGCGTTCGCGGCGACCTGGAGCGGTACCTGTCGCGACTGGTCGTCGATGGCGACCCGGTGTTCGAGCACATGCTGGAAGGCGACGACGACATGGCGGCGCACGTGCGCACCGTGTTGACGCAGGTCGACATGACGCTGCCAATCGTGGAAGGACGCTGCGCGCTGGGCACTTGGCAGGGCGTCTATCTCTACGAGCACCGCTACCAGCCGCACAAACGGCACGTCGTGGTGACGCTGCGGGACTGAAAACGGCAGGCCGGGCCGCTTCGCTGGCGAAGCACCCGGCCTGCCCGGCGAGTTACCTGGCGAGCGTGTTCATCGCCTTGGTGAAGCCCATCAGCGACAGCGGCAGTCCAACCACCTGGTTGTTCGGCGCGGCAACGCGGACAACCGCGCGCTCGCCCTTCTTCAGTGCCGCGATCATTTCCGGCGGCAGCGGCGCGGCAATCGTGGTGCAGCCTTCGACGGCGCAGAGGAAATAGGTCATCTTGACCGGCTCGACACCGTCCATCATCA
>JAGRGW010000059.1 GCA_020445315.1 Gammaproteobacteria bacterium | reverse complement strand
CACGCAGCCGGACCGGCCGGCGGGTCGTGGTCGCAAGGTCGCCTACAGCCCGGTCAAGGAGGTCGCGCTGGATGCCGGGATCCCGGTCTGCCAGCCGGTCAATTTCAAGGAGCCGGCCGATGTCGCGGCGCTGGCCGCGCTGCATGCCGACCTGATGGTCGTCGTCGCCTACGGCCTGCTGCTGCCACAGTCGGTGCTGGATGCGCCGCGCCGCGGCTGTGTCAACATCCACGCCTCGGTGCTCCCGCGCTGGCGCGGTGCGGCGCCGATCCAGCGCGCCGTGCTGGCCGGCGACGACGAATCCGGCGTGACCATCATGCAGATGGAGGCCGGGCTCGATACCGGGCCGATGTACCGGGTCGAGAAAGTCGAACTGGCGGCGGACGAAACCGGCGGCAGCCTGCACGACCGCCTGTCGGTGCTGGGGGCGGAGGCGCTGATGACGGCGCTGCCCGGGATTCTCGACGGCACCCTGCCGGCCGAACCGCAGGACGATGCGCTGAGCTGCTACGCGCGCAAGCTCGACAAGGCCGAGGCCGTGATCGACTGGTCGCGCCCGGCCGTCGACATCGAACGCCAGGTACGTGCGTTCAACCCCTGGCCGGTGGCGCAGACCCGTTACGAGGACGCCAACCTGCGTATCTGGCGCGCGCACGCGGTCCACGGCGTCGGCGGTTCCCCGGGGACGGTCATGAACGCGACCCGCAGCGGTATCGACGTCGCGACCGGCGAGGGCCTGTTGCGTATCACCGAGTTGCAGTTGCCGGGCAAGCGCGCGATGGGCGCGCAGGACTTCATCAACGCCAATGACATACAGGGCGTGCTGCTTGGCTGACCCCCGGTTGATCGCGGTGCGCCAGGTCATGGCGGTGCTCGATGGCCAGTCGCTCGACGCGGCACTGGCCGCGGCGGCGGCCGGTGTCGACGACGACCGCGACCGGGCACTGGCCGCCGAGCTCAGTTTCGGTGTCTGCCGCTGGTACTGCCGGCTGGATGCCCTCGTCGGCGAGCTGTTGCGCAAGCCGTTGCGCGACCGGGATCGCGACCTTCATGTTCTGTTGCTCGTCGGGGCCTACCAGCTGCTGTACAGCCGCGTCCCGCCGCACGCCGCCGTGTCCAGCGTGGTCCAGGTCAGTCGCGACCTGGGCAAGGCCTGGGCCAGCAAGCTGGTCAACGGCGTCATGCGCCGCCTGCAGCGTGAGCAGGGCGAGCTGGCCGCGCGGGTCGATCGCGACCCGGCCGTGCGTCACGCACAGCCGGGATGGCTGTTCGACGCCATCCGGCAGGCCTGGCCGGCTCAGCACGAAGCGGTCCTCGATGCGCTGCAGCAGCGCCCACCGATGACCTTGCGCGTGGACCTGGCGCGGACGAGCCGCACCGACTACGCGGCAACGTTGGCAGACGCCGGCATCCCCGCGCGACCGCATGCGACGGTGCCGGGTGCGCTGGTGCTCGATCGCCCGGTTGGCGTCACCCGTCTGCCGGGTTTCGACAGTGGGCTGGTATCGGTCCAGGATGCCGGTGCGCAGCTGGCCGGCGCGTATCTCGACCTGGCGCCCGGTCAGCGCGTGCTCGACGCCTGCGCCGCGCCGGGCGGCAAGACGCTCGATATCCTGCAGCGCTGTCCGCAGCTCGAGGTCACGGCGCTCGATGTCGACAGCGAGCGCCTGGCGCGTGTTGCGCAGAACCTCGACCGCGCGGGGCTGTCCGCCGAACTGGTGACGGCCGATGCGGCAGCGCCCGCGGGCCAGGCCTGGGCGGGGCGGCGCTATGATCGCATCCTTGTCGATGCCCCCTGTTCGGCGACCGGCGTCATGCGCCGACACCCGGATATCCGCCTGCTGCGCAGGGCTGGCGACATCGACGCCATGGTGCGTCGACAGGCCGCCATCCTGGATGCCCTGTGGCCGTTGCTGGCGCCGGGCGGACGGCTTCTTTACGTCACCTGTTCGCTGTTGCCGGCCGAGAACGATGTCCAGGTCGGGGCCTTTCTGCAACGCTGGCCCGAAGCCGAATCGCTCACACTTGCCACACCCCCCGGAAACCGGCTCGGCAACGGTGTACAGTTGCTACCGGGAATCGATGACACGGACGGGTTTTACTACGCCGCACTGGGCCGGCGCACCGATCGGGAAACATGACCAGAGTCGCTCGGATCTTGACTGCCGTCTTGCTGTTCTGCCTGCCTTTCACGCTGGCGGCGGAAGGGGTCGAGTTTCGCCGCATCGCGCTGACCTTGAGCGAGGACGGCCGCATCCTGCTCGATGCCGACATTGGCTACGATCTCAACGAAACCGTGTCCGAGGCACTCGAAAACGGGGTTCCGCTGACGTTCGAGACACACGTACAGATGCGTCGCGCCGAGGCCTGGATCTGGGAATCGGACGTCGTCGAACACCGGCTGCGTACGGTGCTGCGCTACCGACCCCTGTCCGGCATGTACGAGCTGCGCAACCTCCAGGGCAACGAACGCCTGGCCTTCGCAACCCGGGATGCAGCGCTGCGGACGCTGGGCAAGATCGTCGCCATGCCGGTCATCGACCGGGCCGCACTCGAGCTGGACGAGGACTACCTGGTCCGCATCATGGTCCAGCTCGATATCGAGTCACTGCCGCTGCCGATGCGACCGATCGCCTATATCAAGGGGGACTGGTCGATCTCCAGCGAGCCCTGGGAGTGGCGGTTGCGACCATGAAGGGCAGGCGTTTCGACGTCCTGGCCGCGGTCATGCTGCTGGCGCTTTTGCTGGCGGCGCTGCACATGATCAGCGCCGCGGTACAGCGCTCCGAGGACCTCGGCCAGTGGTTCGTGCCGTTGCTGCTGTTCACCGTGGTCGGCCTGGTCCTGTTGTTCGGCCTGATCGGCTGGAACCTGTGGCAGCTGCTGCGCGACTACCGCCGGCGGGTGGCGGGATCGCGACTCAGTGCGCGCCTGACCGCGCTGTTCCTGGTCCTGGCCTTCGTGCCGGTCAGTGTTGTCTACTTCTACTCGATCCGGTTCCTGTCCAGCGGTATCGACAGCTGGTTCGACCTGCAGGTCGACAGCGCGATGGAAGATGCGCTGACGCTGAGCAAGGTGTCGCTCGACCTGCACAAGAGCGAGCGCCTGCGCCTGTCGAAGACCCTGCTCGACAGCATCGAAGACACGTCGCAGACGGCGATGGCTCTCAACATCAACGACCTGCGCCAGGCCTCTGGCGCGATCGAGATGACCCTGTTCACGACCCATGGCAAGGTCATCGCGCTGAGCCACCAGAACCCCGACATACTGTTGCCCACGCCACCTGACAGCGGCATGGTGCAGCAGGTCGTGGCCGGCGAAGACTATATCGGTATTGCGACCGATGCCGACGGCAACCTGATCATTCGCAGCCTCGTGCTCGACGACAAGCAGCGCGGTATCGTGCTGCAGGCGATGTACGCGGTGCCGGCATCGCTCAGTGAGCTCAGTGCCAATGTTCAGGATGCCTATGAGACCTACCGCACGCGCGCCTACATGCGCTCACAGATCAAGTTCAGTTTCGCCCTGAGCCTGTCGCTGGTGCTCGTGCTTGGCCTGTTCGCCGCGGCCTGGGCCGCAGTGTTCACGGCGCGGCGCCTGGTGCAACCGATCAGCGACATCGCCGAAGGGACGCGCGCCGTCGCCGAGGGTGACTACGACAAGCAGTTGCCACTGCCCCGGGTCGAAGACGAACTCGGTTTCCTGGTTGCCTCGTTCAATGCGATGACGCGCCGCATCGCGCGGGCACGCAACGCGCTCGAGGAAAACCGGCGCAAGCTGCAGACGCAGCACAATTACCTCGAGACGGTGCTGGGCGGCCTCTCGACCGGGGTCATGGCCCTCGACGCCGACGGTCGCATCCAGACCGCCAACCGTGCGGCCGACCAGATTCTCGGGTTACCGGTCGCGGAGCTCGAAGGCAAGGATCTGCGCGTGCTGAGCATGCGTAACGAGTCGCTGGAGCCGTTCGTCGAACGGACGCTGGAGGGTATACGTCGCGGCCTGCGCGAGGGGCGCGCCGAGATCACCCTTTACCGCGGCAGTGGCCGGCAGGTCCTGCTGTGCCGGCATTCCTCGCTCGACACCGGGGAGCCGGCCGGCCTCGGCCACGTGATCGTGTTCGATGACGTCACCGAATTGATGAAGGCGCAACGCGATGCCGCCTGGGGCGAGGTCGCCCGGCGCCTGGCGCACGAGATCAAGAACCCGCTCACGCCGATCCAGCTGTCTGCTGAGCGCCTGCGGCACAAGTATCTCAAGAGCATGCCGGCGAAGGATGCGGAGGTGCTCGACCGCGCCACCCACACCATCGTGCAGCAGGTCGAGGCGATGAAGGCGATGGTCAACGACTTCTCGGATTACGCCAAGCCGAGCAAGCTGCAGGTCAAGCCGGTCGACATCGATGCGTTGCTGGCCGAGGTCATGACCCTGTACGAGGGTGCGCCGCAGCACATGGTGCTCGACGCGCAGACCAATGGCCTGCTGGTCGAGGCCGACCCGGTGCGCCTGCGACAGGTCCTGCACAACCTGATCAAGAACGGGCTGGAATCGGCCGGCGCCAATGGCACGATTTCGGTCAGCAGCCGGTCCGGCACCGAGGAGGGGAGTGATTTCGTGGAGATTACGGTATGCGACGACGGTCCCGGCTTCGACCCGGGGCTGTTGGGGCAGGTGTTCGAGCCTTATGTCACGAACAAGACCAAGGGTACCGGCCTGGGCCTTGCAATCGTCAAGCGCATTGTCGCCGAGCACGGCGGTATCGTCAGCGCCGACAATCAGGCCGAGGGTGGTGGCCGCGTCGTCTTCCGGCTGCCGGCCGCCAGACGTCGCCCGGCTGCCAATGACGAACCGGCACCCCGGCAGCAGGGGCGCTCGTCATGAGTGCATCGCATATCCTGGTCGTCGATGACGAGCCCGACATCCGCCAACTCGTGCGCGACATCCTCGAAGACGAGAACTACAGCGTCAGCATCGCCGAGAACGCGGCCGAAGCGCGTCACGCCCTGCGCGACCGGCGCCCGGACCTGATCCTGCTCGACATCTGGATGCCCGACACCGATGGCATCAGCCTGTTGAAGGAGTGGTCCGAGGGTCGCCAGCTGGTCTGCCCGGTGATCATGATGTCGGGTCATGGCACGGTCGAGACCGCGGTCGAGGCCACACGCCTGGGCGCCTACGATTTCCTCGAGAAGCCGTTGTCGCTGGCCAAGCTTCTGCTGACGGTCGAGCGGGCGCTGGAGGCCGATCGCCTGGCACAGGAGAACGTGGGCCTGAAACGTCGCGTGGCGAGCGTGATCGAGCCGATCGGTCACAGCGCGGTCATCCAGCGCCTGCGCGAACAGGTCAAGCGCATCGCGCAACACGACACCTGGGTGCTGATTGCCGGTGAGCCGGGCAGCGGGCGCGAGACCTTCGCCCGCTACCTGCATGCGCACAGCTCGCGCAAGGAGCGGCCTTTTATCGACGTGGCGGTGTCGACGATCAGTCGCGGCAACGAGGCGCGCGAGCTGTTCGGCAGCGAGCACGGTGGCGACATCCACTACGGGCGACTGGAGCAGGCAGCGGGTGGCACCCTGTTCCTCGACGAGGTGGCCGACATGGACCTGGAGGCCCAGGCGCAACTGGTGGGCGCCCTGGCCAACGGGTCGTTTACCCGGGTGGGCGGCTCGGCGCCGGTGACGATCGACGTGCGCGTGATCGCCGCAACCCAGCGTGATCTCAATCGTGCGGTCGAAGAGGGCAGTTTCCGCGAGGACCTGTTCTACCAGCTCAACGTCGTGCCATTGGCCGTGCCGCCGCTCCGCGACCATCGCGAGGACATACCCGAACTGCTGCAGAGCGCCGTGGATCGTTTCGTCACCCAGGACAAGCTGCCGTACCGGCGATTCTCGATCGCCGCCCAGAACATCCTGCGTAACCACAACTGGCCGGGCAACATCCGCGAGTTGAAGAACCTCGTGCAGCGCCTGCTGATACT
>JAGRGW010000058.1:3029-6159 GCA_020445315.1 Gammaproteobacteria bacterium | reverse complement strand
ACTGCATGGCCAAGGCCGCCAACGCGATGATGGTCAAGGCGCTGGCGCACGACCTGGCGCCGGAGATCCGGGTCAACGGCGTGGCCCCGGGCGCGGCGCTGTGGCCGGAGGGATACCAGGCAGACAGCACACGACAGGAGATACTCAAGCGGATACCGATGGGGCGGCCGGCCGGTGCCGGGCAGATCGCCGAGGCGGTGATGTTCCTGGTAACGGGGCCGGACTACATCACCGGGCAGATCATTGCCGTCGACGGCGGGCGCAGCACGCAGCAGTAGCCAGAAGCCGGGCGCCGGGCTCAGGTGACCGCCGGACCACGCTCCCAGCCATCCAGCCACGCGGGCGCGTCGAGGCGCACCATGCCGTTCTTGTCGCTGCCGCCGAAATCACGCCACAACTCACCGTAACTGCGCCCGTCCTGCGGATGGCACTCGTCGGGCGCCACGTCGGCCAGCGGCCCGAGCACGAACGCGTACTTCAGGATCTCGTCACGGGGGAGCTGCTTGCCGCCCTCGTCGGTGACGGCATCGCCGTAGGTCAACACGTCGAGGTCGAGGGTCCGGGCATCGAAGCGGGCCGCGCTGCGCACCCGGCCGTGGCTCGCCTCGATGTCGCGCAGCAGCGCGTGCAGCTCGCCCGGCGCACGCGCGGTCTCGATGCCGACGACGAGATTGAGAAAGGCATCGCCGTCGAAGCCGACCGCGGCGGTTTCGTAGACCGGCGAGATGACCAGGTCGCCAAACAGCCGGCGCAACTCCCACAGAGCGGCGCGTACGCTGCGCTCGCGGTCGATGTTGCTGCCGACGCTGATCCAGACCCGCGACATCAGTGACGCTCACCGCGCTCGATGATGACACCGACGTCGGTGGCGCCGCGCACCGCGCCCTTCTTGTTCAGCGTCAATCGCACCCAGCGCACGCCGTATTCCTCGCGAATGATCTCGACACAGCGTTCGGCCAGCGTCTCGACCAGCTGGAACTCGCTATCGCCGACGAACTGGATCAGGCGCTTGGCAACCGACTTGTAGTTCAGCGTGTCCTCGATGTTGTCCGTCGCCGCGGCGCGGGCGATGTCGGCGCTCATCTCGAGGTCGAATATCAGGGTCTGCCGGGTGCGGCGCTCCCAGCCATAGATGCCGATCACCGTGTCGATGCGCAGATCGCGCAGGAAGACAATATCCATGCTTGCTGCCAGAACCGAAAACGGCCTCATGGTAACAGTTCGGTCGCTTGACCGTGATCGCCCGCTGGCGCCTAATTATCGTTTTGGCCGACTGTATTGCCTATGTGGCTCGACCTGGTACTGATTGCCGCTGCCTACCTGCTGGGGTCGGTTTCGAGCGCCATCATCGTCTGCCGCCTGATGGGCCTGCCGGACCCGCGAACGCAGGGCTCGAACAACCCGGGTGCGACCAACGTGCTGCGTATCGGCGGCAAGAAAGCGGCCGCGATCACCCTGTTCGGCGACAGCCTGAAAGGCCTGCTGCCGGTGCTGGCCTGCCACGCGCTCGATCGCAGCGAGCTCGTGTTCGCCCTCGTCGGCGCAGCTGCCTTCCTGGGTCACCTGTACCCGGTGTTCTTCGGCTTCAAGGGCGGCAAGGGTGTCGCCACCGCGCTCGGCGTGCAGTTCGGCCTGGACTGGATGATCGGTGGCGCGGTCGCTGCCGTGTGGCTGTTCATGGCCAAGGTGGCCAACATCTCGTCGCTGGCCGCGCTGATCTCGATGGCGCTGGCGCCGTTGTTCGTGTGGCTTGTCTGGCCGGCACCGGCACTGATCGTCATGCAGGTGCTGATGTCGCTGCTGCTGTTCTGGCGACATCGCAGCAACATCCGCAACCTGGTCAGCGGCGCCGAGGGCAAGATCGCCGGCGACGAGTGACCAATCCCGCTCAGGCATTCGGCGGCCGTTCGGCGACCAGCTCCTGCATCGGCCAGCGCGGGCGGATGGCGAATCCCGGCCCTTCGTGCTGGCCCGCCTGCAGGCGTTGCCAGCCGGCGTAGGCGATCATCGCACCGTTGTCGGTGCACAGTTCGGCGCGCGGGTAATAGGCCCGCCCCCCCAGTTCCGCCATCAGCTGGTCGACCCTGGCCCGCAGCGTCCGGTTCGCGCTGACCCCGCCGGCCATGACCAGCGCCCGGCTGTCGGCCTGCCTGACCGCGCGCTGGCACTTGATCGCCAGCGTATCCACGACGGCGTCCTCGAACGCGCGCGCGATGTCGGCGTGCAGGCGTTGCAGATCGTCGCCCGACAGGCCCTCGGATTCCTGCTGCAGCGTCGTCAACGCAAATGTCTTGAGCCCGGAGAAACTGAAATCCAGGCCCGGCCTGTCGGTCATCGGGCGCGGAAAACGGAATCGGTCCGGGTCGCCGTCACGCGCCAGCGCGGACAGCGCCGGGCCACCCGGATAGCCCAGGTTCAGCAGCTTGGCGGTTTTGTCGAAGGCCTCACCGGCCGCGTCGTCGAGCGATTCGCCGAGCAATTCGTAGTCGCCGACGCCGGCGACCTGGACCAGCTGGGTGTGGCCGCCGGAAACCAGCAAGGCGACGAACGGAAACGCCGGCTGGTCCGGTTCCAGCATCGGCGCCAGCAGGTGCCCTTCCATATGATGCACACCGATCGCCGGCACGCCCCAGCCCCAGGCCAGGCTGCGACCGAAGGCCGCGCCGACCAGCAGCGCACCGGCCAGCCCGGGCCCCGCCGTGTAGGCTACGCCGTCGATGTCCGCCCCGGTCAGCGCCAGCTCGTCCAGCAACTGGCCGACCATCGGCGTCAGCTTGCGCACGTGGTCGCGCGAGGCCAGTTCCGGCACCACGCCACCGTAGTCCGCATGCAGCGCGATCTGGCTGTAGACCTGGTGCCCGAGCAGGCCCGCCCGGCTGTCGTAGACGGCGACCCCGGTCTCGTCGCACGAGGTCTCGATACCCAGAACCTTCATCTCATTGAAACCTTTGATCTTCTGTTGCGCTTTGGGCTTTGCATTTTGCCGGTACAGGCATTAGAATTTTGCGCCTTTGCTGGCCGCTGCCGCCGAAACCTTGGGGCGACGGCATGCGACCATGTTAACCGTTTGCTGAATCGAGGAAGCAATGCCGCACGTACGTGTAAAAGAAAACGAACCCTTCGAAGTCGC
>JAGRGW010000058.1:0-3014 GCA_020445315.1 Gammaproteobacteria bacterium | reverse complement strand
GCGAGAAAGCCGGCGTGCTGGCCGAGGTTCGTCGCCGCGAGTTCTACGAGAAGCCGACCTGGGAGCGCAAGCGCAAGGCCGCCGCCGCGGTAAAACGCTGGCAGAAGAAGGCCGGTCGCGACAGCCGCCGGTTCGAGCGCCTCTACTGATTCGACATCGATCGTGTTGAAGCAGGACATCACCGACGCGATGAAGGCCGCCATGAAGGGCGGCGACAAGCCGCGCCTGGCCGTCATCCGACTGGTCATGGCGGCGATCAAGCAGCGCGAGGTCGATGAGCGCATCGAGCTCGACGACAGCCAGGTGCTGGCCGTGCTCGACAAGATGGTCAAGCAGCGCCGCGATTCGATCCAGCAGTATTCCGATGCCGGCCGCGACGACCTGGCCACGCAGGAACAGGCCGAGATCGACATCATCCAGGACTTCATGCCCGAGGCGCTCGGCGACGACGAGATCGCCGCCATCATCGAGGCCGCCATCAGCGAGACCGGCGCCGAATCGATGCGCGACATGGGCAAGGTCATGGCCATCGTCAAGCCCAAGGTGCAGGGCCGCGCCGACGTCGGCAAGGTCAGCGGCCTGGTCAAGCAGAAACTGGGCTGACCGACTCTCCCCGACTCCCCGTTTTGTAGCCTAGGCTGTATCCATGGCCGGCACGATTCCCCAGCACTTCATCGATGAGCTGATCGCCCGGGCCGATATCGTCGAGCTGATCGGCCGTCGCGTGCCGCTGAAAAAGGCCGGCCGCGAGTTCCAGGCCTGCTGCCCCTTCCACAGCGAAAAGACCCCGTCGTTCACGGTCAGCCCGACCAAGCAGTTCTATCACTGCTTCGGCTGCGGCGCACACGGCACGGCGCTCGGGTTCCTGATGGAATACGACCGGCTCAGCTTTCCCGAGGCGGTCGAGGAACTCGCCGGTTCGCTCGGGCTCGAGGTGCCGCACGAGGCGGGCTTTGAACAGGGCCCGGACCACCGCCCACTGTACGACCTGCTGGACAGGGCCGCCGACTACTACGCGCAACAGCTCCGCACCCACCCGACGGCGCGGCAGGCCGTCGATTACCTGCAGGGCCGAGGCCTCAGCGGCGACGTCGCGGCCGCCTACCGGCTCGGCTATGCCCCGCCGGGCTGGGAAAACGCGCTGAAGGCGTTCGGCGGCGACAACACCAAGATCGCCCGCCTGCGCGATGCCGGCCTGATCACCGAACAGGACGGCAAGCGCTACGACCGCCTGCGCGAGCGCATCATCTTCCCGATTCGCGATACCCGCGGCCGCGTCATCGGCTTTGGCGGCCGGCTACTCGGCGAAGGCAAGCCCAAGTACCTGAATTCACCGGAAACCCCGGTTTTCCACAAGGGCCGCGAACTCTACGGCCTATACGAATCGCGCCAGGCCGAGGCCAACCCGCCGCGACTGCTGGTCGTCGAGGGCTACATGGACGTGATCGCCCTCGCCCAGTTCGGCATCCGCTGCGCCGTCGCGACGCTCGGCACGGCAACGACCCGCGATCACCTGGAGAAGCTCTACCGGGCGACCTCGGAGGTGGTGTTCTGCTTCGACGGCGACCGTGCCGGCCGCGACGCCGCGTGGAAGGCCATGCTGACCGCCCTGCCCCTGCTGCGCAGCGGGCGTCAGGCACGCTTCCTGTTCCTGCCCGACGGCGAGGACCCGGACACCCTGGTCAGAAAGATTGGCGCCGACGCGTTCACCGAAAAGCTGGAGCAATCGCTGCCGCTGTCAGAGTTCCTGTTCGAGAAGCTCGCCGGCCAGGTCGACATGGACAGCATCGACGGTCGCGCACGCCTGGGCGAACTGGCGAAGCCACTGATCCAGCAACTGCCGACCGGGGTGTTCCGCGACATGATGCAGCAGAGCCTGAACGACAGGATCGGCCTGCAGACCAAAGCCCCGGCGACACAACGGCCACCGCAGCCGCCTCGCCGCGCCCCACGCGAGAACCGGACCGGGATGACACCGGTACGTCGCGCCGTCGCCCTGCTGGTGCAGAAGCCGGGACTGGCCCTGCTGGAACTGCCACAGGGATGGCAGGCCCTCGACGCGCCCGGCATCGACCTGCTCGCCGACCTGGTCGCCACGGTCCGTGCCGAGGGCGAACTGTCGAGCGCAGCGCTGGTCGAACGCCAGCCAGACCCGACGACGCGCCAGCACCTGTCCCGACTCGCCGTCATCGACCTCGGGCTGCTCGACGACGAGGACGAACAGTTCATCGGCACACTGCGCGGGCTGTGCCAGGAACAGCGCCGGGCCGAACGCGACGCACTGCTGGCAAAAAGCCAGGTTGAGCTATTGAGCGATGAAGAAAAACAGAGACTTAGGGAACTTTACCAGGCGCAGGGCGTCGAATAATCAATAGTGCGCACCTAGCACACAAATGCATTCAATGCTAATATACGCAATTCAGTTCAACGCCCTCCCACCGCACACGGTGGTCGAGGGCGTCTGTGTCTAACCCTGAGGATCCAGATGGGCCGCCAAGAACAGCAATCCAGCATCAAAGACCTGATCGCCAAAGGCAAAGAACAGGGCTTCCTGACCTATGCCGAGGTCAACGATCATCTGCCCGATTCTATCGTCGATCCGGAACAAATCGAAGATATTGTTCGCATGATCAACGATATGGGGATTTCTGTTCATGAATCGGCCCCGGAATCCGACGATCAGACCCTGAGCGACAACGCGGTTTCGGCCGACGACGATGCCGCGGAAGCTGCCGCTGCCGCGCTGGCAACCGTCGACAGCGAGTTCGGCCGCACCACCGACCCGGTGCGCATGTACATGCGCGAGATGGGAACGGTAGAGCTGCTGACGCGTGAAGGCGAACTGCGCATTGCGCGCCGTATCGAGGACGGCCTGAACCAGGTCAGCGCCGCGCTGGCCGCGTTCCCACCGACCGTCGAGAAACTGATCGACCGCTTCGACCTGGTCGAGGCAGGCGAGCTGCGCCTGACCGACGTGATCGTCGGTTTTGCCCTGCCCGACATCGGCGACACCA
>JAGRGW010000057.1 GCA_020445315.1 Gammaproteobacteria bacterium | reverse complement strand
GCCAGCGCCTTGACCATCATCGCGTTGGCGGCCTTGGCCATGCAGTACACCGGGTGGTCGGGGTTGGGGCGCTCGGCGTAGATGTCGACCAGGTTGACGATGCAGCCCTGTCGCCGCCGCAGCGCCGGTGCCGCGGCCTGGGCGAGGAAGAAGGGCGCCCGGGCATTGCTGCCGAACAGGTCGTCCCATTGTGCCGTCGTCGCGCTGACGACCGGGGTCGGGTAGTACGACGAGGCGTTGTTGATCAATACGTCCAGCGATCCTTCGGGCGACACGGCGGCCTCGACCAGGCGCGGCCAGCTGGTCTCGTCGAGCAGGTCTCCCTGCACAATGCTGGCGGAGCCGGCGCGTCGCTGCAGCAGTTCATCGCGCAACGTCTCGGCGGCGGTTGCCGAGTTGCGGTAGTGGATAACGACGTGGGCGCCGGCGTCGTGCAGCAGTCGCGCGATCGCCGCGCCGATGCGCGCGGCGCCGCCGGTGATCAGGGCGGTCTTGCCGTCCAGTGGTTTCGCAGGCTGCACGTTGTTCTCCCGGTCTGGTGGTGTGTTGCAGGACATTGTCCTGTGCTGGCGCAGTGGTCATGATAGGCCCGAACGGCCGGCATTTGGCGGCGCGACTCCCCCGGCTTTTGCGGAGAAATCACTTGGACCTGCCAGGATTGACAGACGAAGAGCGCGCGTTCGCCGGCGACATGCAGGCCTGGCTGGCGGCGCTGATCGACCGGTCCGGTGGCGCGCTGCCGTTCGATCGCTACATGGAGGCGGTGCTGTACGCGCCGGGTCGTGGCTACTACGTCAATGGCCGGCGCAAGTTCGGCGAAGGCGGCGATTTCGTCACTGCGCCCGAGGTGTCGCCGCTGTTCAGCCGCTGCCTCGCCGCCCAGGTCGGCGAGTGCCTGCAGCGGCTCGGTGGGGCCGACGTCATCGAGTTCGGCGCCGGCAGCGGCCGCATGGCGGCCGACATGCTGCTCGAGCTCGAACGGCTCGAATGTCTGCCCGCGCGCTATCGCATCATGGAGGTCAGCCCGAGCCTGCGCGCGCTGCAGCGCGAGACCCTGGACCGTGTTGCGCCGCACCTGGTCGATCGCGTCGAATGGCTGGAACAGTTGCCGTCGCAGCCGGTGCGCGCCGTCGTCGTCGCCAACGAGTTGCTCGACGCGATGCCCGTGCACCGCTTCCGGCGCCATGCCGGCGCGTGGCAGGAACTGCATGTCGGCCAGCGCGAGGGTGTGCCGGTCGATCGCTGGCTGCCGCTTGCCAGTGCCGGCCTCGCCGACGCGCTGGCGCGCATCTTTCCGGACGAGAGCGCCGTGCCCGACGGCTACACTTCGGAGGTCAATCTGCGCCTGCATCCCTGGATTGAGGCCTTGTCGGCATCACTCGACGCGGCGTACCTGCTGTTGATCGACTACGGGTACACGCGGCAGGAGTACTACCATGCCGAACGCAGCAGCGGCACGTTGATCTGCCATTTTCGCCACCGTGCCCATGCCGACCCGTACCTGTTGCCCGGGTTGCAGGACCTGACCGCGAACGTCGATTTCACGGCGGTTGCGGAGGCGGGCCTGGCGGCGGGCTTCGCACTGTGCGGCTACACCTCCCAGGCCCATTTCCTGATCGGCAACGGACTCGAGAGCCTGCTCGCCGAGTCGGATCCGAACGATGTGCGTACGCACCTCACGCTGATGCAGGGGGTGAAGAAGCTGACCCTGCCCAGTGAAATGGGCGAACGGTTCAAGGTGGTCGGGTTGGCCCGCGGCTGCGAGCCCCGGTTGCAGGGATTCGCCCTGCGTGACCTGCGCGACCGACTTTGAGCCGATTGATGCGATCGGCGGCGCTGGCGACGGTGGGCCTGCTCTGCATGGCCGGCTGCAGCACGATCGGTTACTACTCGCAGGCCGCGGTCGGCCAGCTCGACGTGCTGACATCGTCGGTACCGGTCGAGCAGGTCATCGACGATCCCGCGACCGATGAGCTGTTGCGGGCCAAGCTGCTCGCGCTCCCGGGTATCACCCGTTTCGCGGTGGACGGGCTGGGCCTGCCGGCCTCGGACAGCTTTGCGCGGTACCTGCCGCTCGATCGTGCGGCCATGGTCTGGAGCGTGGTCGCCACGCCGGTCGATGACCTGGCTCCCCGACAGTGGTGCTACCCGGTGGTCGGTTGCGC
>JAGRGW010000411.1 GCA_020445315.1 Gammaproteobacteria bacterium | reverse complement strand
ACGTCATGAACATGCCGGTCTGACCGGCGCAGGCAAACTATCCAGATGGTTTTGAGTTATGGCTGAAGCAGGTAACACCGCCAATCTGCCGGCGCCGGGTGGCGCTGCGGTAATCGCCGACAACCCGTGGCTTCGGCAGGTCGCCGTCATGGTCGGGATTGCGGCCAGCGTCGCGCTCGGCGTGGCCGTCGTGTTGTGGTCGCAGGCGCCGAATTTCTCGCCGCTGTACGGCAACCTGGCAGAAAAGGATGCCAGCCAGATCATGGACGCGCTGCAGCAGGCGGGCGTCGATTACCGCGTGGACCAGGCGACGGGCCTGGTCATGGTACCGTCGGCCAAACTCAAGGAACTGCGCATGAAGCTCGCCGCGCAGGGACTGCCGAACAGTACCGGGATGGGTTTCGAGCTGTTGCAGCAGGACACGGGTTTCGGCACCAGCCAGATGGTCGAAAAGGCGCGTTACCAGCAGGCGATGCAGGGTGAGTTGGCGCGCACGATTGCGACCATTGGCGCAGTGCAGAGCGCCCGCGTACATCTCGCGATACCCAAGCAGTCGGTGTTCGTGCGCAAGCGCAAGCCGCCGAGCGCGTCGGTTGCGTTACGCCTGCACAGTGGGCGCGTGCTCGAAGACGGCCAGGTCGATGCGATCGTGCACCTGGTGGCATCGAGCATCCCGGAGCTGGAGCCCGGCCGGGTCACGGTCGTCGACCACAAGGGTCGCCTGCTCAACGGCGATGCCGAGAGTCGCGAGATGAAGCTGTCGGCAACGCAGTTCGAGTACACGCGGCGCATGGAGGAACACTTCCGCGATCGAATCGAGAACCTGCTGGTGCCGATCGTCGGTCGCGACAAGGTGCGTGCCCAGGTCACGGCCGATATCGACTTCACCGTTACCGAACAGACCCAGGAGCGCTACAACCCCGACCAGCCGTCGCTGCGCAGCGAGCAGGTCAACGAAGAGCAGCTGCGCAACGCCGCGGCCGCCGGTGTACCCGGTGCGCTCGCCAACCAGCCACCGGCTGCCGGACAGGCACCGGAACAGGCCGGGGGCGGTGCCGACAACGCGGACGACACGATCAACTCGAGTCGCCAGGCGACGCGTAATTTCGAGCTCGACCGGGTCATCAGTCACAGCCGGATGTCGCCGCTGTCGCTGCGGCGCCTGTCGGTGGCCGTGGTCGTCGACGATATCGCCAGCATGGATGCCGACGGCAATGTCGTGACCCGCGAGCGCACGCCGGAGGAGATCGAGCGCCTGACCGACCTGGTACGTGAGGCCATCGGCTTCGACGCCCGGCGCGGCGACAGCGTCAAGGTCATGAACAGCTCGTTCCTGGCCCCGGAGCCGATCGCCGATCTGCCCGAGGTGCCGATCTGGGAGCAGGGCTGGTTCCTCGACATCATCAAGCAGGTGGGTGGGCTGATCCTCGTCCTGCTGCTGATCTTCGTCGTGCTGCGGCCGACCATGAAGCGCCTGACCGCAACCCACGCGGAACTGGCCGGCGAGGCCAGCGGCGACGGCGAGGGCGCGCGCGTCGAAGGGCCGCTCGGTCCGGATGGCCAGCCGCTGGCGGCCGGCGAGGAGAGCCTGCTGCTCGGCAGTGACGGTGAACCGATCCATCTGCCCGGCGGCGGTCGCTACGAGAACATCATGGATGCGGCACGCCAGCTCGTCGACGAGGATCCGAAGCGTGTTGCCCAGTTGGTCAAGACCTGGATGGGCGAGGCGGCCTGATGGGTGAGAGGTTTCCCGGTCGCCAGTCGCCTGGCCGCGCCAAGGAGTACTAGGAATGGACCAGAATCAATCGGACGCACAGGCGGTCAAGGCGCTAAGCGGCATCGAGCGCTCGGCCCTGCTGATGCTCGGCCTTGGTGAGAAGCACGCCGCCGAGATCCTGCGCCACATGGGACCGAAGGAAGTCCAGGAGATCGGCCTGGCAATGGCCGGGCTGACCAACGTCACCAACTCGCAGATGGAGCTGGTGATGCAGAAGTTCGTCGACGCGATCGGCGAGCAGACCTCGCTCGGCATGGGCTCGGACGAGTACATTCGCAACATGCTGACCTCGGCACTGGGTGCCGACAAGGCCAGCGGCATCATCGACCGCATCCTGCTCGGCCGCAACAGCAAGGGTCTGGAGCAGCTGAAGTGGATGGACCCGCGTGCGATTGCCGAGTTGATCCGGCTCGAGCACCCGCAGATCATCGCCATCGTCATGTCGTTTCTGGATCCCGACCAGGCCGCCGGCGTGCTGTCGGAATTCCCCGAGCGCGTGCGGACCGATGTCATCATGCGCGTGGCAACGCTCGAGGGCATACAGCCGAGCGCGCTGCAGGAGCTCGACGAGATCCTCGAGAAGCAGTTCTCCGGCGGCGCCAACGTCAAGTCGTCGTCACTCGGCGGCGTGAAGAAGGCGGCCGATATCCTGAACTTTGTCGATGGCGCCATCGAGAGCACGGTCATCGAACAGATCAACGAGGCCGACGAAGACCTGTCGCAGGCGATCCAGGACAACATGTTCGTGTTCGACAACCTGATCGACGTCGACGACCGCGGTATGCAGACACTGCTGCGCGAGGTCTCGTCGGACCAGTTGCTGCTGGCGCTGCGAGGCGCGCCCGACGCACTGCGCGAGAAGATCTTCAAAAACATGTCGTCGCGTGCGGCCGAGATGCTGCGCGACGATCTCGAGGCCGCGCCGCCGGCCAAGCTCAGCGACGTCGAGGCCTCGCAGAAGGAGATCCTGACGGTTGCACGGCGCCTGTCGGATGCCGGCGAGATCAACCTGGGAGGCAGCGGTGGCGAGGAGTTTATCTGATAGAACGCCGAACGAGGCCGTCCTGGCCTCGTCGTCTCACGAAAACGCAAAACGCGGTTTTCCGTTTTCTCCATTTTTCATCGCCTGCGGCGACGGAAAATGGCAGCACATCCGTGTGCTGCGGGCCACGCCGAACGAGGCCGTCCTGGCCTCGTCGTCTCACGAAAACGCAAAACGCGGTTTTCCGTTTTCTCCATTTTTCATCGCCTGCGGCGACGGAAAATGGCAGCACTCGAGCGGTTGCATACAGCCATGACGATGCCACCGCGCAGGCCGAAATCCGGCATCATCCGCGCCAACGAGGCCAACGTCACCCAGTGGCAGCCGCCGAACATGGGCGAACGGGCACGCGCCAGCGACGACGCGTCGCATGGCCTGCTGACCGCTGCCCAGCTCGACGAGATCCGCCGTGCCGCGCAGTCCGAGGGCTACGAACAGGGCCACAAGGAAGGCCTGGAGTTCGGCCACCGCGAGGGGCTCGAGCAGGGGCGCGTGGCCGTGCAGGAGAAGCTCGTCCAGCTCGACGCGATGATGGCGAAGCTGCAGCGGCCTTTCGAGGAACTCGACCAGGAGGTGGAGAACGAGATCGTGACGCTGGTCATCAACATGGTTCGTCAGCTTATCCGGCGCGAGGTCAAGCTCGACCCCGGCCAGATTGTCGGCGTCGTACGCGAGGCGCTCGGCGTGTTGCCGGTCAGCGCGCGCAACGTCCGCGTCATGCTGCATCCGGAGGACGCCGTGCTGGTACGCGAGGCCTACACGCTCGGCGATCACGACCAGCAATGGCAGATCGTCGAGGACCCGGTGATCCAGCGCGGTGGCTGTCGCGTCTCGACGGATACCTCGCAGGTCGATGCGACGCTGGATTCCCGCCTCAGCAGCCTGATCGCGCCGCTGTTGGCCGGTGAGCGGCAGCGCGACGGTGGCGGGGGTGACGATGCGGCCTGACGTCGACCGTAATCCGATCTGGTCAGCGCGCATCCAGCGCCTCGGCGAGCGCATTGGCGATTCGCGCGGTCTCGTGGTCGAGGGCAAGCTGACCCGCATGGTTGGCCTGACCCTCGAGGCGATCGGCTGTCGTGCGGCGATCGGTGGACGCTGCGACGTCATCAATGCCGCCGGTGAGCGCATCGAGGCCGAAGTCGTGGGCTTTGCCGGCGAGAGCCTCTACCTGATGCCGACAGGTGACATCCGTGGCCTCGAACCGGACGCCCGTGTCGTACCAACCGGACGCGTCAGCGAGGCAATCGTCGGCGAGGAACTGCTCGGACGTATTATTGACGGCAGTGGTAAGCCGCTCGATGGCAAAGGCATTGTCCATGCCAGCAAGCGTTGGCCGCTGAACGGCGGTTACATCAACCCGCTGGCGCGTGCGCCGATTCGCCAGCCACTGGATGTCGGTATTCGTGCGATCAACTCGTTGATCAGCGTCGGCCGCGGCCAGCGTCTCGGCCTGTTTGCCGGTTCCGGCGTTGGCAAGTCGGTGCTGCTGGGGATGATGACGCGGTATACCGACGCCGATGTCGTCGTGGTCGGCCTGATCGGCGAGCGTGGTCGCGAGGTCAAGGAGTTCGTCGACAACATTCTCGGCGACGAGGGCCTGGCGCGCTCGGTGGTCGTCGCCGTTCCGGCCGACCAGCCGCCGCTGCGGCGCATGCACGGTGCGATGCTGGCCACGGCGGTCGCGGAGTACTTCCGTGACCAGGGCAAGCACGTGCTGCTGCTGATGGATTCACTGACCCGCTTTGCCCAGGCCCAGCGCGAGATCGGCCTGGCGATCAACGAACCGCCGGCGACCAAGGGTTACCCGCCGTCGGTGTTCGCCAAGTTGCCGCAGCTGGTTGAACGTGCCGGCAACGGTGACCGTGGGGGCGGTTCGATCACCGCGTTCTATACCGTGCTGGTCGAGGGCGACGATCAGAACGATCCGATCGCCGACGCCGCGCGCGCGATACTCGACGGCCATATCGTGCTGTCACGGCGCCTGGCCGAGGCAGGTCACTACCCGGCGATCGACATCGAGGCATCGGTCAGCCGTGCAATGAACGAGATTACCGACCCTGCACACCGCAACGCGGCACGCGAGTTCAAGCAGCTGTATAGCCTGTACCAGCAGAACCAGGACCTGATTTCGGTTGGGGCCTACGAGCTCGGCTCGAACGACCAGATCGACCTGGCGATCGGTGCGATGCCGTCACTGCGGGAGTTCCTGCACCAGGACATGCACAACCGGTTGACGCTGCAGGAGAGCCTCGACGACCTGTTGTCGCTGTTCCCGCAGGAGATGATGCCGGTCACATCCACCGCGCCCGGCAAAGGAGCATAAACGATGCCCCCGTCCGACCGATTCAAGCCGATCCAGAAGATTGCATCGCACCGCGAACGCAAGGCGGCTGCGGCGCTGGGCGAGTCACTGAAACAGCGCGAGGCCGCCCAGCTGCGCCTGGCCGAGTTGCGTGCCTACCTCGACGAGTACCTGGAACGTTTCTCCCGTGCTGCGCAGAACGGCCTGTCGAGCAACCAGGTGGTCGAGTACCAGGTGTTCATCAGCAAGCTGGAGAGCGCGATCGCCGAACAGGAAAAGATTGTCATGCAGTCGCAGGCCAACTGTGATTCGAGCAAGGCGACCTGGCGCGGGCGTTACACCAAGTCGCGCGCGATGGACAGTGCCGTCGACCGCATGCAGGCACGCGAGGCGAAGGACGCCGAGCGCAAGGAACAGTCCGAGTCCGACGAGCGTTCGCAGCGCGTGCGCGACGGCGACGGGTGAATCTTTATCCGTCGGTGGCCGGCGGCACCGCCAGCCGGACCCCAGGCGACCTTTCCACAGGTTTCAGTTGGCTTTTCTGAGCGGCGCCGCAGCGTGCAGCAGGTCGGCCATGTCGGCACTGTTCAGCGGGCGGTGGAACAGGTAGCCCTGTGCGTGGCTGCACCCTTCGTCGACCAGGAAGCGGCGCTGTATCTCGGTCTCGACCCCTTCCGCCACCAGTTCCAGGCCGAGGCTCTTGCCCAGCGCAATGACCGCGCGCGTGATCGCCATGTCGTCCTGGTCGTCGGGAATATCGCGGATGAACGACTTGTCGATCTTCAGGCGGTGGATCGGCAGCGACTTGAGGTATGCCAGTGACGAGTAGCCGGTACCGAAGTCGTCGACCGCCAGCGTCAGGCCCATGTCGCGCAACTCGGTCAGCGTGGCCACCGCCTGCTCGGTTTCGCCCATGATGAAGCCTTCGGTGACCTCCAGTTCCAGCTGCGCGGCAGGAAAACCTGTGGCGGCAAGCACCTCGCGAACCATGGTTACCAGGTCGCCGCGCCTTACCTGGACGCCGGAGATATTGACCGCCAGCGTGCCGCTCAGCACACCGTCGTCGATCCAGGTCCGGGCCTGGCGACAGGCGTCTTCCAGTACCCAGCGCCCGATCGGAATGATCAGGCCGTTGTTCTCGGCAATCGGGATGAACTGGTCCGGTGGTACGAATCCGAGCTCGGTGCTGTTCCAGCGCACCAGTACCTCCATGCCGACGACGGCGCCGCTGCGGAGGTCGATCTGGGGCTGGTACTGCAGGTAGAACTCCCGGTCGTTGATGGCCTTGCGCAGGGCGCTGTCGATGCGCATGCGATCCGATGCCTGGCGGGTCAGTTCCTCGGTGTAGAACTGGTAGGTGTTGCGCCCGAGTGACTTGGCCCGATACATCGCCGCGTCGGCGTTGCGCATCAGGGTGTCGGTGTCTTCGCCGTCCTCTGGCGAGATACTGATGCCGAGGCTCGGAGAGACCCGGACCCTGGCCGTACCGAGATCGAACTCGCGGTCAAAGGCGTCCATGAGTTTCTCGATGACCGAGGTCAGTCGGTCACGGTCGTTGACGTCTTCGATCAGGATCGTGAACTCGTCACCGCCGATGCGGGCCACGGTGTCGTCGTTGCGCAGCACCGAGCACAACAGTTCGGCGACGGATTTCAACAGCTGGTCGCCGGCGCTGTGTCCCAGGCTGTCGTTGACATCCTTGAAGTGGTCGAGGTCGACGAAAATGATGCCGACGCGGCTGTTGCGCCGCGCTGCACGTACCAGGCTGTGTTGCACGCGCTCGTGAAACAGGATGCGGTTGGGCAGGCGGGTCAAGGCATCGTGATGAGCGAGGTGCGCCAGACGCTCCTGTGATTCCTTCAACTGGCGGATATCGGTACAGATGGCGACGTGGTTGAGCGGGCGGCCGGCATCGTCGAACACGGTGTTGATCGATACCAGTTCCGGGATGTTGGCGCCGTCCTTGTGGCGGTTCATGATCTCGCCGCGCCATTGTCCGGTGTCGTGCAGCGACGACCACATTTCGCGGTAGAAGGCCTCGTCGTGCATGTTCGATTTCCACACGCTGGGACGCTTGCCGACGACCTCGTCGCGCGTGTAGCCAAGCATGTCGGTGAAGGCCCGGTTGACGTCAAGTACCGTGCCGTTGGCATCGGTGATGACGATGGCCTCGTTCGTACTGTCGAAGACGGTTGCCGATTGTTTCAGTTGGCTTTCGATTCGGTGGCGCTCCGAAATGTCGTGAACCACGGCGATGTAGTAATCGCCATCGGCGTGGGCCAGGTGGAAGGCATGCACCTCGGCGGGAAAATCGCTGCCATCCTGGCGTTGCTGGCGTGATTCGAAACTCAGGTGACCGTGGCGCTTGAGTTCGCGCCAGTGCCCGGGCCAGTCGTCGCGTCGCAGGTCGACCAGCACCTGGCAGACGTGCAGGTCTGACAGTCGCTCCGGGTCGATGCCGGACTCGGCCGTTGCCGCCTTGTTGGCGTAGATGACTTGGCCACCGGCGGTTGCCCAGAACACGCCGAATGTCGCGTAATCGACGGTGCTCTGGGTCAGCGCAAGTCGACGTTCGGCGACTTTTCGCTCGGTGATGTCGGTCGAGATGCCGCAGACAGCGTAGACCGTGCCGCTGCTGTCCAGCAGCGGGAACTTGTTCGACAGGTAGTCGTGGCGTCCGTCCTGTTGATACAGGTGCTCGTCGATGGTGATCGCCCTGTTCCTCGACAGCACCTCCAGATCGGTATCGCGGGTCGACTTGGCGACGTCCTCGGGAAACAACTGGTAGTCGTACATACCGACGATCTCGTCGCGCGACAGGTGTACCAGGCGCTCGTAGCTGCTGTTGATCAGCAGGTAGCGGCCGTCGAGGTCCTTGATGTAGATGACAGCCGGCGCGTTGTCGAGCACGGACTGCAGCTTGTTTTCCTTGGCCGTGACCTCCTGCAGCAGTTCCTCGTTCTTGCGCAGCAGCCGCTGCAGGTTGCGCGCCTCGGCCGACACGCGATGGACCAGCGGCTGCATCGCCTTGTTGGTCAGGACGATGCCGAGGATGGCGAGGATCAACACGATGGCCAGGGCGAAGACCGCCTGCCTGCGCGCGGTATCGAAGAACTGCCATTCGTTCGCGTAGTACATCAGCACCCAGCCGCTGTCGGCTATGACCTTGTCGGCGACGATCAGCCGTGATCCGTCACGTCCGCTGAGTTCGTGCAGCCCGCGTTCGCTGCCGAGTTGGCGCAGTGCGATCAGTTCGAGCTTCAACGCCTCGTCTGCGAGCGGTTGGCGGTGGGGGCCCTCAGCGTAGAACGACAGGGCCTGACCCTCGTGCAGGGTCGCGATCTGGACACTGCCGTGCTCGCCGGAACGCTGGAAGAACTCGTGCATCACCTGGCGCAGGCGGCGGTCGTCGAACAGCACCAGGTCGTACCCGATCGTGACGCTGTTGCGGGCGCGGATCGGTGCCGAGGCGACGATGGATTCCCGTCGCGGCAATCCCAGTGTCACCGAATTGCCGCCTGGCAGGCCGGGGTGCAGGTCTTCGGCAATCGTTTGCCCGACACTGAACAATGGCCTGCCATCGGCATCGAGCCGGGTAATGCCACGGATGGACCGGTTGGCGTGCATGGCGTCTTCCATCTTGGGGACGCTGAATGCCGCGAGATCGGCACGGCTGACCTGGCCGGCAAGGTGGCGCTCCAGTTCCTGGCGGATGCCGGTCCGGCTCGCGATCTGGCTCGCTATGTTGCGCAGCCGGTCGATCTCGGCTGTCAGCGCCGCGCTCTGCAGTTCGAGCGAGAAGGTCAACTGGTCGCCGAGCTTGGCCGCGTGCGAGCGGTAAAGCAGGTAGGTTGCGAGGCCGCCGATCAGGATGCTGGTGACCAGGATACCAACGACCGCCATCATCAACACGCGCGAATGCGTGTCGTCGAAGCGTGTGCGCTGAAGCTCGGGGCTGGGTTGATCCTGTTGCGTCATTGCTGTCCTTTACGTTCCCATCAGGAAGCCGTATCGGCTGAATGCGCAGCATATTTATAGGGCACCTCTAACAATCCGTGAGCACGCATCTTGAACGACACAACTCGTCATCTCGGCGTTGAAGATCTTCGCAATAGCCAGCTATTACGTGCGATTTTCGCCTTGATCTGAGCGAATTCTGTCGCCCAATCTGCGCACCCAGGA
>JAGRGW010000410.1:1087-2376 GCA_020445315.1 Gammaproteobacteria bacterium | reverse complement strand
GCCAGGCGCACCTCGTCGTTGATCGCCAGCAGGCTGGCCTGCGGATCCGGCGCTGCGGTGATCGGGCGGCCGACGACGAGGTAGCTGGCGCCGGCGCGAATGGCGTCGCCGGGGGTCATGATCCGTTTCTGGTCGTCGACCGAGGCGCCTGCCGGGCGCACGCCGGGTGTCACCAGTTGGAACCCGCCGGAACGCTCCTTGCGCAGCATGTCGACCTCCAGCGGCGAGCAGACGACGCCGTCGAGGCCGCTGTCCTCGGCCAGCGCCGCCAGCCGGCTGACGTTGGCCGCAGGCGTTCCCGGGTAACCGATCTCCTGCAGGTCGGCCTCGGCCAGGCTGGTCAGTATCGTCACGCCGATCAGCAGCGGCCGGTTCGACAGCCCGGCCAGGCGCTCGGCGGCCGCGGTCATCATCTTGCGCCCACCGGACGCGTGCACGTTGACCATCCATACGCCGAGATCGGCGGCAGCGGCGCACGCGGCGGCCACGGTGTTTGGGATGTCGTGGTACTTGAGGTCGAGGAAGATATCGAAGCCGCGGCCGGCGACCTGCTCGACGAACGCCGGGCCGGCACGGGTGAACATCTCCTTGCCGATCTTGACCCGGCATTGCGTCGGGTCGATGCGCTCGAGCAGGGCCATGGCCTGGTCGACGGCCGGGAAATCCAGTGCCACGATGACCCGTGACGCGGTGTTCTGCGATGAATTCAAACTCGGACCTCGTTCATTGTCTCTAGCGTGTTTGGCGCTACCGGCTCACAGCGGCAGGCAATCGGGACGCCGCCGGATCGTGCTCCAGCGACGGCAGCTGGGGCACTGCCAGTGCAGGGTCTTGGCCGCGAACCCGCACTGGCCGCACTGGTACACAGGCTTCTCGTCGAGCAGCTTCTGGATATGCGGCCGCATGCCCTCGAACAGGCCGTCGGCCGTACCGGGCGGCATCGTCGCGTTCAGGTCGATGCTGCGCAACAGCATGTTCAGGCTGGGCGACGACGCCAGTTGCGCGGCGGCATACGCCGAGGCTGCCTTCTCGCCATCGATTTCGCGCACCAGGTCGAACAGGGCCAGTTCGGCGCCGACGCCAGGGCGCTCCCCGGCGAGCTGTTGCAGGAACGCGCGCAACTCGCCGATCTCGCCCAGCTGGCGGTAGCTGGCGATGATCTCGGGCAGCAACTCGGGCAGGTAGTCCGGCTCCTGCTCGGCGGCCTGGCGCATCGTCTTGACCGCCGCCGCGTGGTCGCCCTGCTCGGCGGCGAAGCGCGCCTGCAGGTGGTGTGCGCGCACGCAACC
>JAGRGW010000410.1:0-1017 GCA_020445315.1 Gammaproteobacteria bacterium | reverse complement strand
AGCGCCATCTCGCAGTGGTAGTGCGACTTCTGCAGGGTCATGCGGTCGCCGGTCAGCGAGGCCAGCTGTTCGACCGTCTCCAGGCTCGAACTCCAGTCGCGTTCACGCTCGTAGATCACGACCAGGTTGTTCAGCGCCTGGCGCACGTAGAGCTTGCTGTCGCGCAACTCGCGGAACAGGTTCTCGGCGCGGTCGTAGAGGCCGGCGCGCATGTAGTCCTGGCCCAGTTCGAGCAGCGCCTGGGCGCGCTGCTCGCGGGTCAGCGCCGGCCGCGCGATCAGGTTCTGGTGGAGGCGGATGGCGCGTTCGACCTCGCCCCGGCGGCGGAACAGGTTGCCGAGCGCGAGGTGCGTCTCGACTGTGTCGCTGTCGACCTCGAGCATCTCGACGAAGGCGTCGATGGCCTTGTCGGGCTCCTCGTTGAGCAGGTGATTCAGGCCGCGGAAATACTGCGGGCTGGTGTCGTTGACGCAGCCCGTGCTGTCCTTGCGCTGGCTGCGCCGTGCCGCCAGCCAACCCGACGCCGCCGCCACCGGCAGCAACAAGAGGAGGAGTTCCTGCACCGATCAGCGACCCTTGATCGGCATGGCGCGGAGGTTCTTGACCTCTTCGCTGACCAGGCGGGTCTTGCGCTTGAGATCGGCGTTCTCCTTCTTCACGCGCATGAAATAGACCATGCCGGCGAGGCCGCCGAGCACGATGCCGAATCCCAGCGCCATCAGCAGCAGCAGCGACAGCGGCAGTTCAGGGCGGAGGAAATACAGGTCGATCCGCACCGGTGCGTCGTTGATGAGCGCAAAGGCCGCGCCAAGCACCATGAAGGCCACGAGTATCAGCAGTTTGATGACGACCAACGTTGTGTCTCCCAGGCGTCGCGCGTGCTCGATCGAAAGCGCGATGATACCAAGGAAGGCCGCTTCGAACGCGGCCCGATGGTCAGGCGAACAGGTCGACCAGGCCCTGGCCGACGCGAGCCGTCGGCATGCTGGCGGCATGCTCCACGTCGTCGGCAGCGTC
>JAGRGW010000409.1 GCA_020445315.1 Gammaproteobacteria bacterium | reverse complement strand
GTCCACCGACCATGTGGGGCCAGAACGCGAACGATTTCAGCTGCCCCATCAGCTGGTCGGCCGCCCACTGCGGGTCCGGCACGGTCAGGCTGCCGTCGCGGTCCGCGTCCCGCAGCCAGTCGCCGAGCCCGGTCTGCCGGGTGCGGATCACGTCGTAGGCACTGCCGGCCACGTCGGGTGAACGCAGCATCTCGGCCAGTGCGACGCGGGCCAGCGCGATGGTGCAGGGCGCTGTCAGCATGTCGATGACCTGGTGGCCGATGGCTGCGAGCTGGTCGCGCAGGGACACACCGGGGTCGTAGGGGATTTCCGTCACTTTGGCAACTTTATCGCTTAATTCGGAGACAATCGCGTCAAATAGCGCCGATTTACTCGCGAAATGATTGTAGACCGTGCGCTTGGAAACAGCGGCGCTTGCGGCGATTCGATCCATGCTGGTCTGGTCGAAACCGTTCGCCTCGAACTCGCGCAGGGCGGCCTCGAGGATCGCCCGGCGCTTCTGCTGGGTCAGTGTTCTCGCCGGCTCCGGCTGCGCGTCGGCGCCAGTAGCGGACATCGCGCCATTGATCGGTGCTGTCGAAACGTTTTTCATACGAATTTTATTTTAGCGCGGACAGGGCTTTCGTCTACACTACACCGTGTAGTGTACTTTTGTCCGTGATGCGCGCTAGCGTCTTGCGGCGTTTCTGTTGGCCCGGAGACCACCCCATGTTCCTGCGACTGTTGTTCGTCGTCCTGCTGCTCGCCGGCATCTTCGGCGGCATCTTCGGCTGGAAGCAGCACAACGCGCAGCTGACCGCCGCGGCACAGGGTGGCGGTCCGCCGCCTGCCGTCATCGCCACCACCCGCGCCGCTCTCGAGACCTGGCAGCCGGCGCTGCAGGTTGTCGGCAGCCTGGCCGCCGTATCCGGCATCGAAGTCACCAGCGAGGTCAGCGGCAAGGTCAAGGCGATCCGTTTCCAATCCGGGCAGGCCGTCGAACAGGGCGAACTGCTGATCGAACTCGACGACGAGACCGACCAGGCTGAACTCAAGGGCCTGCAGGCCGAGCGCACCATCGCTCGCTTGCGCCACGACCGCCTGGCCAAGCTGGTGCGCGAAAAAACCATCTCCAAGTCCGATTTCGACGAGGCGAGGGCGAATCTCGATGCCGCCAGCGCACGCGTCGCCGCACAGCAGGCGCTGATCGACAAGAAACGCATCCGCGCCCCCTTCAGCGGCCGGCTGGGTATCCGCCGCGTCGATCTCGGCGAATACCTCGGTGCCGGCACAGCGATCGTGCCGCTCGAGCAACTCGACCCGATCCTGGTCGATTTCACGCTGCCCGAACGCGAACTCGCGCGGGTTGCCGTGGGCCAGGAGATCACGCTCAAGGTGCAGGCCTACCCGGAAGAGACCTTCACCGGGACGATCGAGGCGATCGACCCCGGCGTCATCGTGGCCAACCGCAGCTTCCGCGTCAGGGCCCGGCTCGAGAACCCCGAACAACGACTGCGTCCTGGCATGTTCGCCGACGTTAGCGTCAAGTTACCGCAGGAAGACGACGTCATCACGATTCCTGACACGGCCATCAGTTACGCGCCCTACGGCAACTCGGTGTTCGTCATCGTCGAGAGCGAGGGCAGCCGGACCGTCAGCCGCCGCCAGATCGAGACCGGGCAGACACGCAACGGCCGTGTGGCCGTCGTTTCCGGCCTGCAGGTCGACGAGCAGGTCGTCAGCGCCGGCCACAACAAGCTGCGCAATGGCCAGGCCGTCGTCATCGACGACCGCCCCGCCCCCGCCGAACGCCCGGCGTCGACCCAGGCGGCACCGTGAAATTCACCGATCTCTATATCCAGCGGCCGGTCCTGGCCAGCGTCGTCAGTCTGCTGATACTGGTCGTCGGCCTGCGTTCGATCACGTCGCTGGAGGTGCGCCAGTACCCGGAGACCCAGGACACCGTCGTCACCGTGACGACCAGCTACCCCGGCGCCAGCGGCGAACTGGTCAAGGGCTTCATCACGACACCGCTGCAGCAGGCCATCGCCGAGGCCCAGGGCATCGACTACCTGTCGTCGACCAGCCGTCAGGGCCAGTCGGTGATCGAGGCGCACATGCGCCTGAACTACCCACCCAACGACGCCCTGGCCGAGATCCAGGCCAAGGTCGCGAGCCGCCGCAACGTGCTGCCCGCGGACGCCCAGGACCCGGTGATCACCTCGCAGACGGGTGACCGCACGGCGCTGATGTACATGGCCTTCTACAGCGCCGAGATGCAGCCGTCGCAGATCAACGACTACCTGCTGCGGGTCGTGCAGCCGAAGCTGCAGGCACTGCCGGGCGTGGCCGAGGCCGAGTTGATCGGCAACAAGACCTTCGCCATGCGGGTGTGGCTCGACCCGATGCGGATGGCGGCGCTCGGCGTGACCGCGCAGGACGTCGCCGACGTGTTGCGGGCCAACAACTACCTGGCCGGGGTGGGGCAGGCGCGCGCCGACTACACCGTGATCGACCTCGCCGCGACGACCGACGTCGCCGACCCGGCCGACTTTCGACGCCTCGTCGTGCGCAGTGATGGCGACACGCTGGTCCGGCTGCAGGACGTCGCCCGCGTCGAACTGGGCGCCGAAGACTACGAGTCGGCGACCTGGTACAAGGGCATCCCGGCGATCTTCATCGGCGTCAACCAGGCGCCCGGCGCCAACCCCCTGACCGTGGCCGGCTACGTGCACGAGGCGCTCGACGACATCCGCACGCAGCTGCCGTCGACCTTGCAGGCACATATCCCGTACGACGCCAGCGCGTTCATCCAGGACTCGATCGACGAG
>JAGRGW010000408.1 GCA_020445315.1 Gammaproteobacteria bacterium | reverse complement strand
ACTTGTAGATGAACGGGATACCAAGCGCCGCCGTGATCTCGCGCAGCTGCTCAGCCACCGACAGCGCCGAGTCCTCGCCCTCGATGACGCAGGTGCCGGCAATCAGGAAGAACGGCCGGTCGAGACCGACGTCGAAATGCCCCAGTTTCATGCCGTTGCCACCTCTTCGACCTGCTTGCGACGCTGGACCTGGGCCGCCTTGACGAATCCCTCGAACAACGCATGCCCGTAACGCGGGGTCGACGTGAACTCGGGGTGGAACTGGCAGGCCACGAACCACGGGTGCGAGGGAACCTCGATCATCTCGACCAGGCGGCCGTCGATCGACGTGCCGGCAACCTTCATGCCGGCGTCCTCGAGATCCTGGCGGAAACCGTTGTTGAACTCGTAGCGATGACGGTGACGCTCGTTGATGACGTCCTTGGCGTAGAGCTTGCGGGCGATCGTGCCCTTGGCCAGCTTGCACAGTTGCGCACCGAGACGCATCGTGCCGCCGAGATCGGCCTGGCGGTCACGCTGCTCGACCGAGCCATCGGCATTCATCCACTCGGTGATCAGCGCGATGACCGGGTACGGCGTCTGCGGGTTGAACTCGGTGCTGTGCGCACCCTCGAGATGCGCGACGTTGCGCGCGTACTCGATGACCGCGACCTGCATACCGAGGCAGATGCCCAGGTACGGCACGCCATGCTGGCGCGCGTAACCGGCCGCGGCGATCTTGCCCTCGACACCACGCTCGCCGAAGCCGCCGGGTACGAGGATCGCGTCCATGTCGCGGAGGCAGTCGACACCGGACCGCTCGATGTCCTCGGAGTCGATGAAGTGGATATTGACCTGCAGCGAGGTCTTGATGCCGGCATGGATCAGGGCCTCGTTCAGCGACTTGTACGACTCGGTCAGGTCGACGTATTTGCCGACCATCGCGATGTCGACCTCGCCGGTCGTGTTGTCGAGGCCGTCGACGACGGCCTGCCATTCGCTCAGGTCGGCCGGCGGCACGTCGAGCTTCAACTGGTCGACGACGATTTCGTCGAGTCCCTGCGCGTGCAGCATCAGCGGGATGCGGTAGATGCTGTCGGCATCGATCGCCGAGATGACGGCACGCTCGGGGACGTTCGTGAACAGCGCGATCTTGCGCCGTTCACCATCCGGCACCGGGCGGTCACCACGACAGACCAGCACGTCCGGCTGGATACCGATCGAACGCAGTTCCTTGACCGA
>JAGRGW010000056.1:21352-29559 GCA_020445315.1 Gammaproteobacteria bacterium | reverse complement strand
CGATGGCTTTGCATGGCCTGTTGCGGCGGAGGCCGAGAAAGCGCCGGGCTGAGGGCTGGCCGGGTACTCACAGGAGAACTTCGAAATGTTGCAGGGGCTTACTTTACTGCGGACCGGCATGATCGCGATCGCCGCCGTCGTCCTGACGGGATGCGGCGCGATGACGGCACAGAATCCGGATGGCGGACTGTCGCCGATCAATGGCATCGCCAACGATGCCGACGACCACCTGATGTTGTTCGGCGCCGACGTCGTCGCCTACTTCACCGAAAACCGGCACGTGCAGGGGTCCGCGGCACATCGCAGTGAATACAAGGGCGTCGATTTCTACTTCGCGTCGGCTGCCAACAAGGCGCTGTTCGATGCCGAGCCGACCACCTACCTGCCGCAGTATGGCGGTTATTGCACCAATGGTATTGCCTTCGGTATTCCGTGGGGAGGCAACGCCGAGGATTTCCTGGTCCACGACGGCAAACTCTATATTTTCGGCGGTGAGCTCTCCAGGCAGGCAGTCATGCTGGACCTGGAAGCCAACCTGGCCCTGGCCGACAAGTACTGGCAAGAGGAGGTCGCCGGCAACAACAGCTTCTGGCAGCGCACCAAGCGGCTCGTCTTGCGTGTACCGCACTACCAGTCCGGCGAGGAGCAGGCAGCGGCGGTCGCTGCAGCGCGGCAACAGCTTTGACGGATTATCCCTGGCAGGACTCGACGCGGGTACTCAAGCGCAGGCGCGCACGGATGCCACGCGACAGGGCATCGATGGCCAGGTTGAGCAGCGCCGTCACGACTATCAGCAACATCACCCGGTCCAGGCGGATGTCGGCTATCGCACTGTCGATATAGAAACCGAGCGTGGCAATGCCCAGCACGCCGAGAATCGCCGTTTCGCGCATGATGATCTCCCAGCGATAGAAAAGGAAGGCGAGAAACTGCCCGTACAGGCGCGGCACGATCTCGAACGCGTATCGATTGAGACCGGCCGCACTGTCTGGCCGGAGCCGGATCTCGTCGCTGTATCGTCCGAGCAGGTGGCCGATGATCGCGCCGTTGTGCAGCGCCAGGGCGACGATCGCCGGCAGCATCGATGGCCCCCAGAGCTGGAGGAAGACGTAGACCAGGATGAACTCGGGCGTGGATCGGGCGACCACGAGGAAGACGTGGCCGATCGTCCTTCCGAAGCGGCCGAAGAACTGCATCGAGATCAGCGGAAAGAACGCCAGCGCCAGGAATGCCGTCGCCACCAACGCGATCTGCGTCAACACCACCGTGGCGACGATCCCCGGCAGGGCCTGGTCCGTCAACAGCATCTGCAGCCAGTCCTGCAGTGCGACCCAGGTCTGTACGTCGAGCAGGTCGGCGCCGCGCAGGGGCGCCGGTACGATATCCTCGGTCAGGAAGCGGCGGATGTTGTCGAAGCGGATATCGGATGCCCCTTCCAGCAGGAAGGGGGCGGCGAGCAGGTAGATGCCCAGCAGCTTCGGGCGCATCCAGAAGCGCAGCGTTGCGATCAGCACGTAGAAGATGATCAGCAGCGCGGCGGCCTCGGAATAATTGCCCTCGCCGAATGCCGTTTCCAGGTAGTAACCCAGCGTCGGCAGCCCGACGAAGCCGAGCACCGCGCTGGATCGGAGGCCGCATTCGAAGCGGTAGAAGGTGTAATTCTTGATGTGCACCCAGGCGTCGGGCAGGCGCACGTAGAAGAAGCTCGAGACCGTCGACACACCGGCCGGCAGCACGTTCAATGCCGCCGCCGGTGCCTCCTCGAGGGTCTCGGCGTAGACCTTGGCGCAGATCCCGGCGTACGGGATTGCAATGGCGAGCACGCCGGTCAGGGGTGATAGTCCGAGCACCTGCAGGAAGATCAGCGCCCAGAACAGCTCATGGATGGCGCGGACCACCGCGCAGGCGGCACGCACGGCGCGCAGGTGGAAGAACTGCGCCAACACGAACCCCGTGACGGCCGCGAGGGCGACACCGAGCAAGGCAAACGCAATGGTCTGCAGGATCGCCGTGCCGATCGCCTCGACGGCAAAGAAGTCCGGCGTCAACACGCCCAGGAGCATGCGCCGGATCTCGGACCACGGGTCCAGCGTCGTCACCGACAGGTCGGCAGGGAACAGGCAGGCGACCGCGATAACGACGAAAACGAAGCTGACGCGAACGGACGGCGAGTAACGCGGCCTCGCGCCGGGGATGGTCTCAACCCCGCCCGTCATCGCTGTCACGGTAAAGGAAATCCAGGTCGGCCACCGTCATGCCCTCGCTCGGCCGATCGAGCACGATGCCACCGTGCTTGAGTCCGACGATCCGCGATGCGTAGCGCAGGGCCAGGTCGACATCGTGCATCGCCAGGATGACGGTATCGAACTGCTCGTGCAACGCATCGAGCACGGTACGCGCCTGGTGATTGTCGACGGCGGAAACGGGCTCGTCGCCGAGGACCAGCGAGCCGCCCTGGTGCAGTGCACGACAGACGCCGACCCGCTGCTGCTGCCCGCCGGACAAGGCACCTGCGGCTTCGAAGAGTTTTTCTTCGAGCCCGAGGCGCTCGACCAGCGGCCGAATCGCCGCGATCTCGCGGCGCTGCGGCCAGACCAGGTTGAGCAGGTTGTACCAGGTGCCGTGCTGCCGCAGCCGCCCCATGTAGATGTTGTGAAAGACGCTCAGGGAACCGACCAGGCCAGGGTTCTGCGGCACCAGCGCGGCCTGGTCGAGCAGGCGCGCCTGTATCGCGGCCAGCAGCGTGGACTTGCCGGCACCACTCTCACCGACGAGTGCTATCCTGTCGCCCGCGCGAATCTCGAGCGACACGTCACGCAGGACAGGCCCCTGGTCGTAGCCAAGGTCCTGCCTGACGAGTTGCAGCAGCACGGGACCGGTCAGTCGATCAGCTTGATCGCGCGTGCCGTATCGAGAATCGGCTGGTAATCCGCGTTGGTCGCGACGATGAATCCGCCGCGCGGAAACGAGGCCAGCAGGTCCGGATCGCGCATGTTCAACAGCGCAGCCTGTACCTTGTCTTTGAATCCCTTGCCCCAGCGTGCATCCACGTCTCCGCGAATGGACCACTGGTAATCGGGGTACGGCGGGGTCGTCCAGATCACCGCAACCTTGGACGGATCGACCTTGCCTTCCGCGAGTTCACGCTTCCACACCTTGAAATTGACGGCACCCACCTCGTAGGCACCCGACTGAACCAGCGCGATGGTCTTCGAGTGATTGCCGCTGAACCCGACCTTGCTAAAGACCTCGTCGGGCGATTTACCGAAATGCTGGCGGATGTGGTACTCGGGCATCAGGCGTCCCGACGTCGATCCTTTCGAGCCGAACGTGAAGACCTTGCCGGCAATCCCGGCCGGAAAGTCGTCGGACGGTTGCAGCCCGGTGCTGGCATGCGCGATGAAGTAGGTTTCGAACTCGGGATCTTCGACACCCTGGGCGATCGCCTCCGAGCCGTCCACCAGCAGCCGGGCACGCACGCCGGACAGACCGCCGAACCACGCCAGTTGCACCTGGTCGTTGCGAAACGCCGTTACGGCGGCGGCGTATGACTTGACCGGCACGTACTTCGTCTCGACGCCCAGTGCCTCGCTGAGATAGGCGGCGACCTTGCCGAAGCGCTCCATCAGGCGGGCCTCGTCCTGGTCGGGTATCGCCGTGAATACAAAGGTTTCAGCGGCAACCGTGGACGTTGCCAGCAACCCCGCAAGAATCCCGGCCCATGCTCTGCGTATCACGCCATTTTTCACTGTACCACCCTCCTCGGCTCGTACTGGATTTGTTGGAAGTCGAGGCTGCAACCTAGAGCAAGTGGGTATCCGCTTCAATAGGAATCCCATGCCACCTTCGCCATTTCGCCCTTGGAAACCGAGGGGTCAAAACGCGGCACTGATATCGCCGAACCACGCCGTGACGGATTCTCCGGTCTGGTCGGTGTCCGCCGCTATAACGACACCGTTCGGCCGCGCTGGCTGCTCGCCGAAGGCTTGCCGATAGTCCTCCGCGACATTGCGACGTTCGTCGACCCAGTTGCCGACGTCATCGTCCGCATTGCGCAACACGATGACACGCACCCGGTCGGTATAGGCGCTCCATACGTTCGTTCCGACCGGTTCGCGGTTGCCCCAGACATAGCAGATCGCGGCCGCCGGCACATCGTCACCGTAAATCCAGCGCGCAATCTTCAGCTTGGTTCGATCGAACAGGGACAACCTTTCGGCGGGAACGTCGAACGTCACGTAGAGCCTCGCGGCAAAGTCGTCGCCCGACTTGACGGTCACGTCGCCGGCACTGATGACCCGGCTGACACGCCAGCGCCACAGCAGGTTCGGGTAGGCAGAGAGGTCCCAGGTAATGTCACGCACGAGGCTGCTGGCGGCGTTGTTCGCGGCGATTGCGACGACACCGGCACCATTCTCCCGCACCCGTTCGATACGCGCGGACTCCACCGAGGGCAGTTCGGTAACCCGCCAGCCGTCAACTGTTTCACCGCCCTTGCCCAGCGTGGAAAACGCGCCGATCGGCAGCCGGTCGCTGCCGGCAATCACCGGGGTCACCGCCAAGCCAAGCAGAATAGCGACCACGACGAACCACGCCTGATCGCCACGTCCGCGGCACCGACGCGCCATCACGCAAGCAAACGCTTTGCCGCACGAGGCAATGAGGGAAAAAACGTGGCGGGACGTCATCTTGTGCCTCCGCGGGTCGTGCGCTCAGAAATGGTCGCCGATTGCCAGGGGACTCGTGTCATCAGGTCAACGGGGTCTTTGCCCCTGTAACGACCAGGATAACCGGGTAAAACATCGCGTCGACAGGTTGAAAAAACGAGGGATTCCCCCCTCAGCGCCCCACCGAAATCATGTTACCTTGAAGACGTTGTAAGGAACGCGGCCTCTTGAGCCCGAAAACAGAACTCATGTCCGAGAGATGCTCGACCAAACCGACCACGAACCGGGTCATCGGTGCGGCTGCTGCTGTCCTGCTGACCGGCGGCGCGATGGCCGACACGCCGCCGCACGGCACGCTGGCGGCCACGATTCGGAGCGCTGACATGCCTTGTGCGCACGTCATCGAGGTGGAATCCGTCGGCGACAACCGGTGGTCGGTACGTTGCAACGCCGGCACCTACATTGTAAGCAGGAACGCGCAGGGAAAACTGGTGGCGTCGAGGTAGTCATGCCTCCGCGTCCGCGCACGTGGCGGTGACGCAACCTCCGCACGGAACGCACGTATCGCCCCACCTCACCGCCGTGACTCGAAGCTTGATGGCGCGGGCTTTTTTTTGCGTTCCACATTAATAAAAAACATAGTGAGAGTCCGTCTTTGCCGCATTAGACTGCGGGACAAACTAACTAGACCCGGTCGCGACTGGATCGATCCTGACAAGAAACCGAGGGGGGATTATGTCTGACAACGCCGAAAAGTATTCGGTATTCAAAGCCTTGGCAATTTTGCTGGCCATCTGCCTTGCCGGCCTGACCTGGCTTCACCTGTGGTACACCGACAAACTGAAAGCAGACCTCGCCCAACGCGCCGAGATGATCGACGTCAGTTCCGCGCGCCTGGCCCAGGCCGACCAGCGCATTGGTCTGCTCGGCCAGACCGAGGCAGAACTGCGCAACGACATCAGCGGCCTCAACGCACAGCTGCAGGCCGCCAATGATGCGAGCGCCGGCCTGCGCGAAGACATCAAGGCGCTGAACGCGGCGCATGCCACCGAAATCGCCGGACTCCGGGAAAAACACGCCGCCGACCTCGCCGCGGAACAACAAAAGGCCGCCGAGGCTTACGCCGCGCTGACCGGCCGATTCGATGCCGCCAACGAGCAGATCAGTGTCCTCGAAGGTGACAAGAAGGCGATGCAGGCAGCAGCGGAAGAAGCCGCAGAGCAGCACCGCCAGGCGGTCGCCGACGTCCAGCAACAGATGGCCAACGCGGCGGCAGCCCACGACGAGGCCCTTGCCGCGCGAGATGCCAGCCATGAAGAGGCGCAAAAGCAACTCGAAAATGCGCTGACGAAACGCATCGTGCTCTACAGGACGGCACTCGAAGCCGATGAGCCGGAGCGCGCGGCACAGCTGAACGCCATCGACGAGGAAATGGCGGCGCTGCGTGGCACGATCGGCGAAGGAAATCGCCAGATCAGTGAGCTCGAGACATCACTGGCCGACACCAGTGGCAAGCTGGCCGCCACCGAAGAGGCTTTGGCCGCATCGGACCAGCAACTGCAGGCGACGCAACAGCAATTGGCCTCGACGCAGCAGCAGCTTGCAGAGAGCCAGGATGCACTGGCCGGCCTGCAGGCCGAGTACGAAGAGGCAAAACAGCAGGCCGCCACGGCCCTGGCCGACAGCCAGGAGGCCCTGCGTGTCGCCAACGAGGAACACGCTGCCCGTGAGGCGGCGGCTGATGCACTGCTCGCGCAGACCCGCGAAGAGGCCGCTGCAACGTTGGCACAGACCCAGGCAGAGGCAGCCGACATGCTGGCCAGCACCAAGGACGCGGCCGCGGCCGAACTGGCAGAGACCCGGGCCAGCGCCCAGGCCGAAATGCAGGCAGCTGCCGCAACCGCCGCTGCGGCGATGGCAGAAACACAGTCTCGGCACGCGGGTGAAATGGACACCGCGAACGGACGCATCGCCGATCTCGAAGGCTCGCTCGCCAACGAGCAGGCAGCGCTCGCCAGCCTGAAGCGCGAGTACGCGGAGTTCTCCGAGACCAAGGCGGCGGAGCTGGCGGCATTGGAACGGGACCTCGGTGCCACGCGCAGCGATCTCGAAACCACCCGCTCGAACGCGGCCGAAACCAAGGCCACGCTCGAGTCGCGCATTGCCGCGGCAGACACGCGGATCGCGCAACTGGAACGGCAATCGGTGCTGGATCGCCAGCGCTCGGCCGAGCAGTTGATGGCGAGCGTCAAGCGTGAGCACCAGGCAGTCGCCGACCTGCGCAGCATGTACCAGGGCTTCGACGAGCTGGGCGCGAAACGGACCGAGAACGGCATGTTGCTCAACCTGGGAGGCAAGGAACTCAATTTCCGCGTCGGCCAGGCCGATTTGCGCTACGAAGAGCTGCCGAGTCTCGACAGCCTCGCCCAGTTCCTGAACGCCCACCCGGCGCTGACGGCGCGTATCGAGGGCCACACCGACAGCTCGGGACGTGACGAGACCAACCTGGCACTGTCGCAGGCACGTGCAGAGACCGTCATGAGCGCACTGGCGCAACGCGGTGTCGACCCCGCCAGGCTGAGCGCAGAGGGTATCGGCGAAGCGCGCCCGGTGGCGGATAACGAGACCCAGTACGGGCGCTTCCTCAACCGACGGGTCGAGATCTACATCACCGGTCACTGACGCCAACCGGTGTTCGGGGCGCCGTCGCTGGCGCCCCGGACGCGAGACCATATCGACCACTTCGATACCGACAGGGAACCACTTCCCACCAACAGAAAAGCCGCCAGCCCCGCGAGGGACTGGCGGCTTTTTTCGTCAGACAGCCTTGTTCGGTCAGCCTTTCTTCTTGCGCTCGGCGACTTCCTTGATAACCGCCTCGGCCACGTTGGCCGGACACGCTGCGTAGTGCGAGAACTCCATCGAGAACTGGCCACGACCCGAGGTCATGGTACGCAGGTCGCCGATGTAACCGAACATCTCCGACAGCGGCGCATCGGCCTTGACACGGACACCAGTCGGACCGGCCTCCTGGCCCTGGATCATGCCGCGACGACGGTTAAGGTCGCCGATGACGTCACCGACGTGGTCGTCGGGCGTGAACACGTCGACCTTCATGATCGGCTCGAGCAGCTGCGGTGCCGCTTTCGGCACCGACTGGCGATAGGCACCCTTGGCCGCGATCTCGTAGGCAATCGCCGACGAATCGACCGGGTGGAAGCCACCATCGACCAGCGTGACCTTGACGTCGAGCAGCGGGAAGCCTGCGAGCGTGCCCTGCTGCATGCTGACCTTGAAGCCCTTGTCGACCGCGGGCCAATACTCACGCGGCACGTTACCGCCGGTAACGGCTGATTCGAACACGTAGCCCGAATTCTTCTCGCCCGGCTCGATGATGTAGTCGATCTTGGCGAACTGGCCCGAGCCACCGGTCTGCTTCTTGTGCGTGTAACTGTCTTCGACACGCTGACTGATCGTCTCGCGGTAAGCCACCTGCGGCTTGCCGACCTCGACCTCGACCTTGTGCGTACGCTTCAGGAT
>JAGRGW010000056.1:0-21316 GCA_020445315.1 Gammaproteobacteria bacterium | reverse complement strand
GTCTCGCCGCTTTCCTCGTCGGTCTCGACGCGGAACGACGGGTCTTCGGCGACCATCTTGTTGATCGCCAGGCCCATCTTTTCGACCGAGCCCTTGTCTTTCGGCCTGACGGCGATCGAGATGACCGGCTCCGGGAACACCATCGGCTCCAGCGTCGCCGGCTTGTTCGGGTCACACAGGGTGTGACCGGTCTGGGTGTTCTTCATGCCGATCAGCGCGACGATGTCGCCGGCCTGGGCGCCATCGAGCTCGATCCGCTCATTGGCGTGCATCTCGACGATTCGACCGATACGCTCGTTCTTGCCGGTGAACGTGTTAAGCACCGTGTCACCTTTCTTGATGCGGCCGGAATAGATTCGGGTAAACGTCAGGGCGCCGTACTTGTCATCCATAATTTTGAACGCCAACGCACGCAGCGGGCGGTCCGGGTCCACGATGGCCACCTGACCGGTCTCGTTGCCCTCGAGGTCGACCTCGGGCTGCGGCTCGACCTCGGTCGGGCTCGGCAGGTAGTCGACGACGGCATCCAGTACCAGCTGGATACCCTTGTTCTTGAACGCCGAACCACAATAGGTCGGGAAGAACTCGAGCTTGATCGTACCCTTGCGGATGCAGCGCTTCAGATCCTCAACGGACGGCTCGTTACCCTCGAGGTAGGCCTCCATCAGGTCATCGTCCTGCTCCACCGCGGTCTCGATCATCATTTCGCGGTATTCCTGGGCCTTGGCGACCATGTCCTCCGGGATATCCTTGATCTCGAAGTTCTCCGGCTGGCCGGACTCGTCCCAAACGTAGGCCTTCATGCTCATCAGGTCGACGACACCGACGAAGTCTTCCTCGATACCGATCGGCAGGACCATGACCAGCGGTTTCGCCGCCAGCACGTTTTCCACCTGGCTGACGACGCGGTAGAAATCGGCCCCGAGGCGGTCGAGCTTGTTGACGAAAATGACGCGTGCCACTTCCGATTCGTTGGCATAGCGCCAGTTGGTCTCGGACTGCGGCTCGACACCACCGGACCCACAGAACACACCGATACCGCCATCGAGTACCTTCAACGAGCGATAGACCTCGATCGTGAAGTCGACGTGTCCAGGCGTGTCGATGATGTTGAAACGGTGGCCATCCCACTGGCAGGACGTTGCGGCAGACTGGATGGTGATACCGCGCTCGGCTTCCTGCTCCATGAAGTCCGTCGTGGCCTCGCCGTCGTGTACCTCACCGGTCTTGTGGATCTTGCCGGTCAGCTTGAGGATGCGCTCTGTCGTCGTGGTCTTACCAGCGTCCACGTGGGCGAAGATACCGATGTTTCGATACAAGCTTAAATCAGTCATTTCAATCGTCTCAAAGAGGGGGGCGTTGCTACAGGGTGCGTAGCATAAACGTCCTTGGCGAAAATTTCCCCAAGTATCATTTAGATTGTCTGGAAAAACGCGTCGAATAGCCGCCGGGCGGGGGGCGCCGCGGACATGCCGGGGCAGCGATCCGACCCGGACCACCGCAGGCCCGGGTCATTCAGGCCAAACGTGCAATCCGATCAGGGGGTTGGCGCCGCGGGGGGTAAACCAGCGGCGTGCCTGTCGATGCCGTCAGCTGTTCGCCTGCAGCATCGCGTAAAGCTTGTCCTTGAGCTGCAGGCGCCGGTATTTCATACCCTCGGCGACCTCGTCGGTGACCGGCTCGCCCTTCTGCTCCAGGTCGAGGATCTCGGCATCGAGATTGTCGTATTCCTTATATAAGGCCGCAAATTCCTGGTCGCTGCCCAAGAGGCGGTGAATCAGTTCCGCGTGCTCCGGAAACTCGTGGTGAAGGTCGTGTCGCTCGCCGAACATGGTCTTTTTCCTCTGGCGTCGGGTCAATGGTGTAGATCACGGCCAATTATCCGCCAAACACACCGCCCGAACCAAGCCACTTGAACACGGGAAGCGAGTTACCCGCGTGGTTGCACCGGTCGCGGCATGTTCACAACCGCCCGGGGCGGTCCCGTGCGCCGACCCTGCGCCAACATTGAATTGCCCGTACAGGGCCAGCCCCGGGTGTACCATGGTCGCCTTGACAATACCGAAGACCAGGACCCGACGGGTGGGCCCCATGTCAAGGCCGCGAGACACGCGATGAAATTCTATTGCGCCTGGTACTGCCCCTTCGCTCAACGCGCGTGGATGACGCTGCTGCACAAGGCGTTGCCATTCGACTACATCGAGGTCGACCCCTATCGCGAATCGTCGTGGTGGCTGCGCATCTCACGCGGGCGCGCGCTGGTTCCGGTCATCGTCCAACCCGACACCGCAGGCAGGGGAGAGACGACAGTCATCGACTCCACCCGAATCGTCGAATATCTCGACGAACTGGCACCGGGATCGCCGCCTCTGCTGCCCGGCGACGCCAACGCGCGTGCCGAGCTGCGCTTCTGGCTCGACCACGTCAACGAGCGCATCGTGCCGTACATGTACCGCTTCCTGAAGGCCGCGGACGCCGGCACCGAACGCGATGCATCGCGCGATGCGCTGGTCGACGGGCTACAGGCATTCGGCGAGGCGATATCCCCGTCGGGTCGCTATTTCAGCGGCACTGACCTGACCGCCGTCGACATCATCATGGCGCCATTCGCCTACCGTATCGACGTACTGCTCGACCATTACCGGGGCTTCGCGCCACCGACACGCGGCGAGGCCTGGGCCAAGTACCGCGACTGGTACGCGGCGGCATGCGAACTGGACATCTTCAGGCGCACATCGACGGACCTGCCCGACTATCGCGAACGGCTGATCGAACACTACCGCCCCTACAGCGACGGTGGTCGACAGGCGGATCTGACCCAAACCGACTGACCACCGGGGCGGCGCCTCCCGAACACGGTTCCCACCTTGTCTCGTCCCGCAGTGGATCACCCCACCCCGCCATCCTGGCGCTGGCGGCGAAACAGTGAATTTTCACCTCCCCCGGCGTCACTTATTCACGGCTGCCAGTTTCGCGTTACACCTAGGCTCATTGACGAGGCCAGGCCGCGCCCCGTTGCGGGCCAGGCAAGGCCGAAACCCGGAACTCAACGCAATACCGTTAGCGAGGATGACCCAGATGAACAGTGAGACACGCATCATCGGTCCGGCAGCATCGGAACCGTAAGGCATCCCGGCAGCCGGCCCGTCTTCGATCGCCGCAAAACCGGCAACTCTCGCTGGCGACGGACCGACTGCCGGGGCCAAACGACTGCATCGGTTCCCGATGTCCCACACTTCAGCTCACCAGCCGCCAAACGACCCAGTCGGTGAACCGCACCTGGCCGTCATGGGTTCAGGTCGTCGTCTTTCCAGTACTTGGTGCCGGTAATGTCCGCTGCCAACTTCAGGCCCTTCTCGGTCAATTGAAATGCGGCCCTGCCATCGTTGAAGCGTGCCTCGGCGCCGATTTTTTCATCGCCACCCACGGCCGATGCGGCGGCGCCTGCCTCGAAACCTTTGTCAACGAAACTGCGGTAGTGCGACTCGTCTTCGAACATGATCACGAGTTGGAAGAACTCGCCGCCGAGGCCGATATTGGCGCCACCGGTGGCCATCTTCATGTAGGTGCGCTTGCCGGAACCCCTTTCGACCGCGACACCGGCGCCGAACCCGGTCGTGATGAGGAAAGAGAACTTGCGGGTATCGAACACGGCGTAACCATAACTCCGGGCCAACAAGGCTTTCGCGCCGGGATTGTCAGATTGCAGGCGCGACATCGTGGCTTTTTCCATACCGTCGATCTTGGCCCGGGTCTCAGCCGGTGTCTCTTTCTCGGTGATTGACTTGGCGGTATCTCCCACGCTGTCCACGGCACTGCCAACCCCTTTCTTGATGCTGTCCCAGGTCTCACCGGCACCGACCGTCAGCGGCAACGCGAGCATCATGACCACTTGCAGTACGCGCGAACATCTCATGTCGTTCTCCCACGTTATTCGTTGTTTGGCACGCATTCCGCTCGAAGGACCACACCGGAACCCGAAGCATGGCAAATCACGTGATTTTCATTCCCGGGATTATAGGAGTTTTGCGCCTGTTTCGAGGCAAGGCTGCGTTGTCAGAGACCAGCCCGCCAAGCGCTGCCGCCTCAGCCTGTTCATTCACCGCGCCTGCCGGGCGATAATGCCGAGCTGTTATCTGATCAAAACCGGGAAACAGGGGTCGGGTTGATGATGTTTGGTTTGCTGGATAGCCGCCCATTGCTGGAAGACACCTACGCGGACTGGATGTTCGCGGTGTTCGGCTGGGCACTGCGCCACTTCGACCCGGTGATGTTCCGCGAAGAGACCGTCCTGGTCACGCCGTCGAACGAGCATTTCCCCGGACGCGCCAGCAGTACCGGGGAGATGGCCAACCTGATCTTCAGCCAGGTCGTCGGTTTCGCCGGCATGCAGCACTGGCCTGTTCGCCTGTTGCCACCGGGCAGCTGCGTGCTGGAACCGGACAGCGGTGTCCGGGTCGCCGGCCACCTGCGCGGCGCACGCGCCTCGGGCCCCGTGGAACCGGGTGGGAGCCTGACGATCAGCTACGACCCGGGATACGTCAACAATCCGGAGGCGATGATCGCCGTGTTTTCGCACACGCTGGCCCACTACCTCGGCAGCACCGCGACGGAACCGCCACCGGGCGGCACCGAAAACTGGCCACAGGTCACGGAGATCCTGGCGGTGTTCCTGGGATTCGGCCTGATGTTCGCGAACACGGCATTGATGTTCCCGCGCGGGGGCTGCTGTGGCGGTCCATCGGTGCAGCGCAGCGCCGCGGTCTCGCAGCACGACATTACCTACGCCCTCGCGATCTTCGCGGCGCTCAAGGGAATTCCTCCCAGGGCGGTGACACCTCACCTGAAGAAATCGCTGCGCGGTCATTTCAAACAGGCCCTGCGCGAGATCGACAAACGCCACAGCGATCGCCTCCAGGCATGCACGCAGCTCATGCGGGCCTGACCTGCCCGCCGATCGACGCAGCACCAACGACAGCGACCGGCCCAGGCCGGCACTGGACTAACCGTCAAGCTTTTTTGCCCCTGCAGCACACATTCGTCTCTTTTTTGCATAGTTATTTACTAAACAAAATACGCACAATGCTAACCTTTCCCGGAGGCAGATGCGCAGGTGCAGGCGATGGAAACAGGTGATGACACGAAGCCCGGCGTGAGTGCGCCAACACCCCAACCGGCGGTCTGAAACATGCTCCAGCTGGTCTGGTTCAAGCGCGACCTGCGAACTGTCGACCACGAGCCATTGCACGCAGCCGCTTCGCGCGGCCCGGTTCTACCCCTTTACGTCGTCGAACCCGGTCTCTGGGAACAACCCGATGCCTCGGGCAGGCAATGGGCATTCTGGCGCGAGTCGCTGCTGTCGTTGCGAGCGGAACTCGCCGCACTTGGCCAACCCCTGGTCGTGCGACAGGGCCAGGCCGTCGACGTACTCGGGAACCTGCTTCGTCGACACCGGGTGGAGATGGTCTGGTCACACCAGGAGACCGGCAATGCCTGGACCTTTGCACGCGACCGGGACGTCGCCGCGTTGCTGCGTCAGCAAGGCATTGCCTGGCATGAAGCACGACAGCACGGCATCGTTCGTGGCCGGGTAGACCGGGATCACTGGTCGAAGCAGTGGGAAAGCCTGATGCGGACACCGCAATTCGCCGCCCCACGCCTCTCACCGGTTGCCGGGATCGAACCCGGCCCGATCCCCGAGTGGCCCAGCCCGCATCTGCCGCACGATGACTGTCCTGGTCGCCAGCCCGGCGGCCGGATCTACGCCGGCCAGGTCCTGCACAGCTTCCTGCACGCGCGCGGCGAACGTTACCACCTGGAGATGTCGAGCCCGACCAGCGCCGCAACGGGCTGCTCGCGTCTCAGCGCGCACCTCGCCAGCGGCACGCTGTCGATGCGCGAGGTGGTGCAGGCCACGCGTGCCCGACGCGCGTCGCTCAGGCAGGAAGGGGCATCTCGCGGACCCACCTGGGCGCGCGCACTGGCCGCGTTCGAGGGGCGATTACACTGGCACTGCCATTTCATGCAGAAACTCGAAAGCGAACCGCGGATCGAGTTCGAGAACCTGCAGGCTGCAACGCAGCCACTACGCAACTCCAGCCCGGATCCGGAACGACTCGACGCCTGGATCAACGGCCGAACCGGCTGGCCGCTCGTCGATGCCTGCATGCGGGCGCTCGCGCATACCGGCTGGATCAACTTCCGGATGCGGGCCATGCTTACATCGGTCGCGAGCTACCAGCTCTGGCTGCACTGGCGCGAACCCGGGTTGCACCTGGCCCGCCGGTTCGTCGATTACGAACCCGGCATCCACTGGTCGCAATTGCAGATGCAGTCCGGCACCACCGGCATCAATACGCTGCGGATCTACAACCCGGTGAAGCAGTCGCGCGACCAGGATCCGCACGGCGTCTTCATCCGCACCTGGGTGCCGGAACTCGGCCCGATCGAGACGCGCTGGATTCACGAGCCGTGGCTCATGCCGATGCCGGAGCAGAACCGATGCGGCGTCGTCATCGGCCGCGACTACCCGCAACCACTGGTCGACCACGAGGCCGCCGCGCGGCTCGCGCGCCAGCGTATCCAGGCCATTAGGCGCGACGCTACCGCGCGTACGGAGAGCCACGCCATTTTCAAGCGCCATGGCAGTCGTAAGCGCGCTGGCCAACGTCGCGCGGCCTCGAACAGGCAGGCAGACCTGTTCGATGACGGGGCACGCTAGCGTGGTCAACTAGGCGTTCGTCACGTGTAAGCGCGGTTGCGCCACGGTCCTTGGAAAGGGCCAGCCATCACCGGCAGGCCGCACCTTGTCTGGGCCCGTTGGCGGGCTCTGAAACTCAACGTACTCCCGATGCACTACAAACTTCATCTGCCGGCAAAGAACTGCGCTTGCTGCGGGCGACCGTTCACATGGCGCAAGCGTTGGCGTAACAACTGGGAGGCGGTGCGGTACTGCTCGAAACGCTGCCGGGGCGCGGGAAAAGAGCGGCAATGATTGGGCCTAGGCTGGTACTGGTCCTCGGCGACCAGCTCGACCGCGATGCCCGCGTGCTGTCGCAATGTGACCAGGCCCGCGATCGTATCGTCATGATCGAGTCGCGTGCCGAGTCGCTGAAGGTGGCATCGCACAAGGCCCGCAGCGCACTCTTCCTGGCCGCCATGCGTCATCACCGTGACTGGCTCGTTGCGCAGGGCTTCCGCGTCGACTATGTCGACATCGACAAACCCGAAGCGGAGTCATTCGAGACGGCGCTCGCCGCCGTCATCGCGCGTCACGAGCCGCACAGCGTCCTGATGACCGAGGCCGGCGAGTACAGCGTGCAGCAGTCGATATCCCACAGCTGCCAATCGGCATCGGTGGAACTCGAAGTCGAGCCGGACGATCACTTCCTCTGCGATCGCGCCACGTTCGAGACATGGGCGAGCAACAGGAAAACGCTCGTGATGGAGCATTTCTACCGCCACATGCGCCAGTCGCACGACATCCTGATGGTCGATGGCCAGCCCACTGGCGGTCACTGGAACTATGACCGGCAGAACCGTCACGCCTTCGGCCGCCAGGGCCCCGGGCTGTTGCCCAGGCCGCCGGCCTTCACGCCAGATCGCGTGACGCAGTCTGCGATCCGGGATGTCGAGCGCCTGTTTCCCGGGAATCCCGGCTCGCTCGATGCGTTTGACTGGCCGGTGACCCGGGAACAGGCACTGGCCGCGCTCGACGACTTCGTCGACCACCGGCTGGCCGCCTTCGGCCCGTTCCAGGACGCGATGTGGAGCGGCGAGCCTTTTTTGCAACACTCACTGCTGTCTGCGGCACTCAATCTCAAGCTTCTGAATCCCCGCGAGGTCATCGACATCGCAATTGCTGCCGCGGATGCCGGCCGTGCGCCGATACAGTCGGTGGAGGGTTTCGTGCGCCAGATACTCGGCTGGCGGGAGTTCGTGCGCGGCGTGTACTGGCGGCATATGCCCGCTTACCTGGACAGCAATGCACTCGGTGCCGAAGCCGACCTGCCCGGATTCTTCTGGACCGGCAATACCGACATGGCATGCCTCGCCGATGCAATCGGCCAGACGCTCCGGTTCGGTTACGCACACCATATTCAGCGACTGATGGTGACGGGGCTGTTCACCCTGCTGCTCGGGGTACGGCCACAGCAGGTACATGCCTGGTACCTCGCCGTCTATGTCGATGCCGTCGAGTGGGTCGAGGCGCCGAATACGCTCGGCATGTCGCAGTACGCCGATGGCGGCGTCCTGGCATCCAAGCCCTATGTCGCTTCCGGCCGCTACATCAACCGCATGAGCAATTATTGCTCGCACTGCCGTTATGCACCGGACAAGGCGACCGGCCCCCATGCCTGCCCTTTCACCACGCTGTACTGGGACTTTCTGATCCGCCACGCACCGCGTTTCGCGTCGCACCCGCGATCGGCAATGCAATGGCGCAACCTCGCCCGGGTCGACGAAGCGCGACGTACCGAAATTCGCGCGGCGGCGGACCAGTTGAGGTTGGCGCTTGGCTAGTGGGCCATGCATCCGTAAACCCAAAACTCGCATCGATGAAACCGCGGTGTTCCCAGGGACATAAAGTACTTGGCTTGTTAAAGGGAGGTCAGGTTCTGACGCTATACCTCGAACGGCTGCGTCTCCGATCATTGACGGGAACAAGAATTGTTTTTGCGCACCGTGACACGAACAGGCCACGGGTCATTGACATGCCGTACTCCACCGTCTTGCGCAAAGTTGACATCAGCCGACCGCCGGTCAGGCCAGAGCAGGAGGCCAACGATGCAATCAAACAGCGCTGAAGCGTCGCCCACGGGTGCCCTTCAGTTGCAAGGAACAGACCTGCCGGCATTCATCGATGCCCTGCCGGTCGGTGTGCTGATCGTCGATGGTGATGGTGCGATACGCCTGGCGAATACCCAGCTGCTGGCGATGTTCGGCTACGAGCACAACGCGCTGACCGGCCAACCGGTGGAGATGCTTGTACCCGATGCACTCAGGCCAGGCCATTGCGGGATGCGAACCGGATTCGCCCATGCTCCGCAACAACGCCCGATGGGCGGCGGGAAGCCGCTCCACGCGCGCCGGCACGATGGCACGCTGTTCCCGGTGGAGATCGGCCTTGCACCACTCGATTCCAAGCTCGGCCCAATGGTCATGGCGACAGTGGTCGACATTTCCCAGCGGGACCGGCTGCAGGGTGAGCTGAGTGCACTGATCGACTCCACACCGATGGGCATCGCCGTCATCGATGCCGCTGGCCGGATCACGCGCATGAACCATCGCGGCGCCGCAATGTTCGGCTACGATGTAGAAGAACTGATCGGCAAACCGCTCGAGCTGCTGATCCCTGAACGTCACCGCCCGGCGCACGAGGGCTATCGCACCGACTACCTTGCAAACCCCGAACCCCGCTTCATGGGCAAGGGCCGGGACCTGACCGGGCTCCATCACGACGGCACGGAGTTCCCCGTGGAAGTCGGACTCAATCTCTTCGGAGACGGCGCGGCACGCGCGGTCGTCACGACCATCAACGACATCACCGATCGAAAGTACGCCGAACAGGCCTTGCGCCAGGCGAACGCGGACCTCGACGAGTTCACCTACGTCGCATCACACGACCTGAAATCACCGGTACGCGGCATCGGCAGCCTGCTCGAATGGATCGAGGAGGACCTCGGCGACGATATCCCCCCCGACGTACGGCACAATCTTGACCGGGCCCGCATCCGCGTCGATCGCATGCAGCAGTTGATCGACGATCTGCTCATCTATTCGCGTGCCGGGCGGGTGCGTGACGCGTTCGAGGACACCGACCTCGACGCATTGTTCGACGAAATCCTCGAGACCGTCGCCCCGCCGGACGGTTTCTCGGTGTGCAGGGAACTGGATGTCAGTCGCGTCCAGACCGCCAAGACGCCACTCGCGACCGTGCTCAGAAATCTCGTCAGTAACGCGATCAAGCATCACGACAGGGAGCATGGGGAGGTGGTACTTCGGGTCCGCCGACACGGCGCGTACCTGGTGTTCGAGGTCTGCGACGACGGTCCCGGCGTACCGCCCTCGGCACACGACAGGATATGCAAACTGTTCCAGACACTCTCCAGCTCGACCGACCAGCCGAGATCCGGCATCGGCCTGGCCGTGTCCAAGCGCCTGGTGCAGACACACGGGGGTACGCTGGAGATCGACTCGAGAGAAAACGAGCGCGGCAGTATATTCCGCTTCACCTGGCCACTCGTAAAAAGGAAGGATCTGCATGACCAGGCAGACTGAACTCACGGTACTGCTCGTGGACGACGACGATGTCGTGTGGGAGGCCGTTGCGCGGAGCTTCCGCAAGTACGAGCTGTCACACAAACTCGTGTGCGCGAAAGACGGCCAGGAGGCGATCGACATCCTGACCGACCGGCATACCGAAAAGCAGGTTACCGGCCCTCTTGTCATCCTGCTGGACCTGAACATGCCGCGCATGAACGGCTTCGAGTTCCTCGCCAGGATGCGCGGGGACGAGCGCCTCCGGCAGCATGTTGTCTTCATCCTGACGACATCGAGCGACGAACGTGACCGTAGCCGCGCCTACTCGGAGTACGTCGCGGGCTACATGGTCAAAGACGCCCTTGGTCCGCAGTTCGCAAAGCTGAGCCAACTGCTGTCTCATTATCGAAGCTCGGTGGAGTTACCCAATGACTAAGCAAGCGGCATCCCTGGCACATTCCCTCGCCAGCGCCATTGATCCGAAACTGTCAGGCAGCACCATCCATCGGCTGGCCACCGGCGCCCCCCCTGGTACCCGACCGATGAGCACGGCCCGGCCCGGTGACGATGCCAGCGACGGGAACACGGCGCGGGTACGCGTGCTGATCGTCGATGACGATGACGTAGATCGCGAGCGCATCAGGCGCTACTTCAGGAAAGCCGAGCTCGATTACGATGTCACCGAAACGCAGTCCGGCGCCGAGGCACTTGCCCTGACCGATCAGGACCGCTTCGACCTGATCCTGCTGGACTACCGCCTTGGCGACATGACCGGGCTGGACCTGCTGGCAGCGCTACAGCAACGCGGCGGCCACGACACGCCGGTAATCATGATCACCGGCGGTGGCAACGAGATTCTCGCCGTCGAGGCCATGCAGCATGGCGTCGCAGACTACATCCCGAAGCAGGCGCTGAACGCGGACACGCTGCGCCTGGCGACGAACAATGCGCTGCGCGTCGGCGAGGCGCAGCGCCAGCTTCGCGCGGCACAGGAACGGCTGCTGCGGCTGAGCATGTACGACGAACTGACCGGCCTGCCCAACCGGTGGCTGTTTCTCGACCGTCTGGACCAGTTCATCGCCCGTGCAGAACGACAGGACGCCCGCTTTTCGCTGCTGCTGATCGACCTGAACCGCTTCAAACATGTCAACGACTATTACGGCCACGCCAAGGGCGACGAAGTGCTGGCCGCCGTTGGCGATCGCTTGAAGCAGGTGGCGAGAAAATCCGACACCGTCGCACGACTCGGCGGTGACGAGTTTGCCTGCATTCTGGCGGACACCTTCACCGACAGCGAGATCGACACCTGCGTCATGAAAATGCACGACTGCATCTGCCAGCCAATCCCGATTTCCGGGGCGGTCGTCAGGATTGGCGCATCGATCGGTATCGCACGCTCGGGTGTCGACGGCAAGGACAGGGACACACTGCTCGCACATGCCGATTCGGCGATGTACGAAGCCAAGTCCAGCCACCGTCGCTTTGCGTTGTTCTCGAATGCCCCCGGCAGGGAGCAGGTTGCCAAACCCGGCTGCCAGGATCTCTGCGAGGGCATGCGTCACGACGAATTCTTTCTCCAGTTTCAGCCACAGGTATCCCTGGCGACCGGCCAGGTTACCGGCCTGGAGGCACTGATTCGCTGGCAAAGCCCCCGGTTCGGCGAGGTCCGGCCCGATGATTTCATCCCGGTGGCCGAGAGCAGCGGCCTGATCAAGGAACTGACCTGCAGCGTGCTGCTGATGGGCCTGGAGCAGGTCGCCGAATGGCGTGCGATCGGCCTGCGCCATCCCGTTTCGTTCAACATCTCCGCGCGCCTGCTCGACGAAAACGACTGGGTGGAATGGCTGGCCAGGGAGATGAAACGGCTCGACATCACGCCGAACGACCTCATTCTCGAGATCACCGAAACCGCCATCGCTTCGAGCAACACCCAGCAGCGCAGACACCTGCACGCGCTGAGCGAGCGCGGCTTCAAGCTGTCCATCGACGATTTCGGCACCGGGTTCACGTCGTTCAAGTCCATTCGCGAATGGCGCCCGTCGGAACTCAAGATCGACAGGCTGTTCGTCCACGACGTGAAGGATGGCAGCAGCGACGCCTCGATCATCGAGTCGATCGTGACTCTCGCCAAGAGCCTCGGCGTACGCCTTGTCGCGGAAGGCATAGAGACAGCAGACGAGAGGGACTTCCTTACCCGCTCCGGGTGTGAGTACGGCCAGGGCTTCGCGATCGCGCACCCCATGTCGATCAGCGACGTTACGCAGTGGCTGGTCGACCACGAGGCGGCATCGACGGCCAAGCACTGACGACCGGCTTGCTGGAATAAAGCGCCCCGGGCTCGCATACCGATGCTGTTGCCGGCCCGGTGTTCCCACGCCACGGTGACCACGCGCTACACTTAGCGAAATCACTGTTCCCAAGGGGCCAGGTGGGCGGGCCAACATCACCCAGCCAGCAGCATCGGTTCAACCGCCCCCGGTTACCGGCCGGACGACATTCCCACACCAAGCGAAGGGGGCAACAGCATGCTCGTAAAAGAAGTCCTGAACACCAAGGGGCATGAGTTCTGGTCCGTCAGCCCGGAAACCGGAATCCGCGACGCCATCGCGATGATGACGGAAAAATCGGTAGGGTCTGTGTTGGTTGTCGAGGATGGTAACGTCAAGGGTATCGTCACGGAACGCGACGTCGCGCGCAAGGTCGCACTGGATGGTACGTTCTCACCGGCCTCGCCCGTCAGCGAAATCATGACCACTCAGGTTCTGTGCACCCGGCCGGAGCAGACCATCGAGGAAGCGATGGCACTGATGACCGACAAGCGGGTGAGACACCTGCCCGTACTTGCCGACAATGCGATCGTCGGTGTCGTGTCGATAGGCGACCTGGTAAAAGCCGTCATCTCCGAACAACAGTTCCTGATCAACCAGTTGGAAAGCTACATCTCCAGCTGAGCCGGGCAACCACGCCGTAACAGTACCCGACCGCCCACCACGGGCACAGCATCGGGACAGGGACGTGGGCCGACGGCATCTGGATCATGACGCTCCCGGCCGGCGATCGCCTTGGCACGCCGCAGGTTTGCCGGCGCCCAGCGCACCCGGAATCCGCCGACAACAGGCGCACGACGCCGAGGATTCGCCTGCCAGTCGTTCTGGCGAACCCCCTGCACCGGCTGTGCGCTAACGAACATGTCGCGCTGCCTGCCCAGAACAGACCCCGCATTTTCCAACCGGGATACACCACCATACCCCGGCACATCATGCAGGCTTGCCAGCCTGGAAATTTATGTTATATCGTTACATTAATTCCACAGCAGATCACGCATGCGGCCGAATCGAATGATGTACGAACCGGGGGGGCGCCGAGCGGGCCTGCTGTTACTCGCCTTGCTGCTGCCAACACTGGCAGTTGCCGAGCCGTTGCGGGTTTTTGCCAGTGTCGCACCACTCCAGGTGTTCGTGTCGATGATTGGCGGCGACCACGTGGACGCGCGGGCGCTGGTGCGACAGGGATTCGACCCACATGCGTACGACCCGACGCCACAGCAGATCGGTGCGCTGACAAAAACCGCGCTGTACGTCAGCGCGGGACTGCCTTTCGAAAGGGCCTGGATGCCACGCATCCTGTCAGCCAATCCGACAATGCAGGTCCTGCATGCCCGTGACGGCATCGCATCACGCACGCTGGAGGCGCACGACCACGGACATCGCGCCAGCGACCCACATGCCATTGAGGACGACCAGCATGGGCACACGCCGCCACCTGCCCTCGACACCGGCAGCCACGATCTTGCGGGCGCCTACGAAACCGACCCGCACGTCTGGGTCAGCCCGCCGCTCGTGCGTCACATGGCCGGCCGCATCCGTGACAAGCTCAACGAACTGGCTCCGGCTCACGCGGCGCAGTTCATGCGCAACCACGATGCGTTCATCGCCCAACTCGACGCCCTCGATCGCGAGTTGCATGCGCTGCTCGACCCACTGCCGAACCGCCGTTTCATGGTATTCCACCCCGCGTGGGGCTATTTTGCCGACAATTACGGGCTCACCCAGGTGCCGATAGAACACGAGGGCAAGGAACCGGGTGCGCGCGCACTGGCTGGCCTGATCGACCAGGCGAGAAACGAAGGGATCAGGCTGGTGTTCGTCCAACCGCAGTTCGACAGGCGCCGCGCCCTCCAGGTGGCAAAGGCAATCAACGGCACGGTCGTCAGCATTGACCCGTTGGCAGCGGACTATTTCGACAACATGCGCCGCGTGGGGCGTGAGATTGCACGGGCGCTGCAACCGTGACGACTGTCATCGAAATTCGTTCGCTGAACTTTGCGTACGGCAGTGTGCCAACGCTTTCCGACATCGACCTGCAGGTTACCGAGGGCGAGTTTCTCGGCATCGTCGGCCCCAATGCCGGTGGCAAGAGCACGCTGCTCAAGCTGATCCTCGGACTGCTGCAACCGCAATCCGGCAGCTTGCGCGTGCTCGGGCGGTCGCCGCGTGCGGCCAGCCGCATGCTCGGTTACGTGCCACAGTACCCCAGTTTTCCCCGTGATTTCCCGATCACGGTCGAACAGGTCGTCCTGCTCGGGCGCCTGGGCTTCGGTCAGGAAGGCGGGTTGTGGCGCGCACTGCGTCCCTCGCGGACGTCGAGTGACGATCGTGACGCGGTGCGTGGCGCGCTGGAAGAGGTCGAGGCCGGCGACATCTGCAAGCGCCAGATCGGCAGCCTTTCAGGCGGGCAACTGCAACGCGTGCTGCTCGCAAGGGCGCTGGTCAGTGAACCGCGCGTCCTGATACTCGATGAGCCCACAGCCAATATCGACCAGCGCCTCGAGGGTGAGATCTTCGACCTGCTGAAGACACTGAACAGGCGAATGACCATCCTGGTCGTCTCGCACGACGTTGCGTTCATCTCGCGCTACGTCAGCCGGGTCGCATGCATCAACCGCACGCTCGTGTGCCATCACACGGATGCCGTCGACGGCGCCGTTATCGCCGAACTCTACGGGGACAAGGTGCGCATGATTGCGCACAGCCACTGATATGGAAGGTTTCCTCCAGGCCCTGTCCCAGCACACGTTTCTGCAGACGGCCGTGGCGGCAGCCCTGCTGTCGAGCATCGGCTGCGGCGTCATGGGCACCTATGTCGTGGTCAAGCGTATCGCCTTTATCGCCGGCGGTATCGCCCACTCCGTGCTGGGCGGTATGGGAGCCGCGGTCTACTTTGGCTTCAATCCGATCTACGGCGCCCTGCCGGCAGCAATCGTGGCCGCACTGCTGATCGGCTGGGTACGCCTGAACTGGCGCACGCAGGAAGACACGCTGATCAGCGCCCTGTGGGCCATCGGCATGGCAATCGGCGTGCTGTTCATTGCCAAGGCGCCGGGCTACCAGGCAGACCTGATGAGCTACCTGTTCGGCAACATCCTGCTGGTGCCGAGCGAGAGCCTGTGGCTGATGGTCACGCTCGACGCGATGCTGCTCGCGATCGTCGCGGCCTACCACCGGCAATTCCTGGCCGTGGTGTTCGACGAGGAGTTTGCACGCCAGCGCGGCATCCCGGTCGGCTTCTTCTACCTGCTGCTGCTGGTACTGGTCGCAGTCACTGTCGTACTGATGATCCAGGTCGTCGGCCTGATCCTGGTGCTGGCACTGCTGACACTGCCGGCGGCCGTCGCGGGACACTACGTGCACTCGATCGGCCGCATGATGCTGATCGCTACGCTGCTGGGCGCCGGATTGAGCATCGGCGGGCTCGCCCTGTCGTACGGCCCCGACCTGCCGTCCGGCCCGACCATCATCCTGCTCGCTGGCGTCGTCTACGTACTGTCCGCGCTGCTCGCGCAGGGCCTGCATCGCCGCCGCGCACGCCTTGCCGCGGAACGCGGCGCGGGGCAAGGAGAAAGCCGTGAACCATGAACAACTGACGCCGATACTGGAACGGGCGGAGGCCTTGTGCCGGGAACGTGGCGTGCGCCTGACCGTTCAGCGCAAGGCGGTCCTGCGCCTGCTGTGTCTCTCGGACAGGCCGCTCAGTGCCTACGAGTTGCTGGAGCAGATGCGTGACGTGGTCAGGAACCCGGCACCACCGACCGTTTACCGGGCGTTGGATTTCCTGCTCGAACAGGGTCTCGTGCACAAGCTGGAGAGCCTGCACGCCTACGTAGGCTGCGCCCACCCTGACCACGCCCACGCCAGCCAGTTCCTGATCTGCGACGACTGCGGTGAAGTCGCCGAGGTCGAAGACGCCAGCGTGGCCCGGAGTCTCAACGCCGCGGGCAAGGCGATCGGTTTTCGTACCCGGAGACCCGTGGTCGAGTTGCTGGGCACCTGTGCACAGTGCGCGGCCAAGCGCGACTGAGCACCGATTTCCTGAACACTTTTGCCGCGATGGCGCATGAGAGGTCCTGCATGTACCTGACACGATTCACGTTGAACACCGCGCTGCTGGTTCCGCTGCTGCTGACCGCTCCGGCCGGACTCGCCGAAGGCCGGCACGATCACGCGCCGCACCACGATGACGATCTCGCCCACCGTCAGTACGATTCTCATGTCCACGGGATGGGTACGCTCAACCTGGTCGCTGACGGCAGCGAAGTCCATATTGAACTGGACAGCCCGGCAGCCAATCTTGTCGGCTTCGAACATGCGCCGTCGTCGGCTACCGACCGGGCCGCGCTGCATACCGCTGTTGCGACACTGAACAAAGGTGACAGGCTGTTCCGGTTCGACGACGACGCCAGGTGTCGGATGGCGCATGTCCACGTGTCGTCTTCGCTATTGGACGAACAACATGACGATGACCAGCACGGAAAGGAGCAGGCTCGTCCTGCACACGCAGACTTCACGGTCGATTACCGCTTCGAGTGCACCTACCCCGGCCGCCTGTCGAAACTCAGTGTCGGGCTGTTCGAGGCATTCCAGGGGATGCAGGAAATCGAACTGCAGTACATCGTCCATGACAGGCAGGGTGCCGCCGAACTGACGGTGTCGAACCCGGCTGTAAAGTTCTGACCGCTCGAATTCGGGACCACCGGATTGATCATCGACATCAGACAACTGGAATTTCGCTGGCAGGCCGACTCGACGACGGTACTGTCGATCGCTTCCCTGGAAGTCGCAAAGGGCGAATGCCTCTTCGTCAAGGGCCCCAGCGGCAGCGGCAAGAGCACCCTGCTCAGCCTGCTCGCCGGCGTCACGACGGCGTCGGCGGGTACGGTCCGCGTCATGGACCAGCCACTGGAGAGGCTTGGAAGTGTCCAGCGTGATCACTTCCGCGCCGATCACATCGGCTACATCTTCCAGATGTTCAACCTGATCCCCTACCTCTCGGTCATCGACAACGTGCTGCTGCCCTGCCGCTTCTCGGCCCGCCGTCGCGGCCAGGCCCTGGCTCGTGCAAAGGACCTGGAGACCGAGGCTCGACGACTGCTGGGGCATCTCGACCTCGACCATCCCGAACTGCATCGGCGTGCCGTGACGACGCTGAGTGTCGGGCAACAGCAGCGCGTCGCCGCCGCGCGGGCACTGATGGGAACCCCGGAACTGCTGATAGCCGACGAACCAACATCTTCACTCGATACGGACCGACGCGAATCCTTCATCCGGCTGCTTTTCGACGAGTGCCGCGAGGTCGGCACGACACTGATCTTCGTCAGCCATGACGCCTCGCTCGAAAAGCTGTTCGACCGCACAGTCGATCTCGCCGAGATCAACTGTCACGCAACCGGTACCGTGGGAGCCTGAGCATGGCGATTTTTGCACTGGCCTGGCAGAGCCTGCTCAACCGGCGCTTCACCGCCATGCTGACGGTCGTCTCGATAGCGTTGAGCGTGACCTTGTTGGTCGGGGTCGAAAGACTGCGCACAGAGGCACGCCTAAGTTTCGCCAACACGCTGTCCGGGACCGACCTGATCGTGGGTGCACGCAGCGGACCGGTACAGCTGTTGCTGTATAGCGTTTTTCGCATCGGCGACGCCACCAACAACATCTCGTGGAAGAGCTACCAGGACATCGCCGCGCACCCCCTCGTGAAATGGACCGTACCGGTCTCGCTGGGCGATTCGCACCGCGGATTCCGTGTCCTTGGAACCACATCGGCTTACTTCGACCACTACCGCTATGCCCGTGACCGTGCGTTGGTGATCACCGATGGACGACGTTTCGCCGACCTGTACGATGCGGTTCTCGGCGCGGAGGTCGCAGAACGGCTCGGCTACCGGGTCAACGACCCGATCGTCGTGGCGCACGGTGCCAGCGACGTACGCTTCGCCCGTCACGACGACAAGCCTTTTCGTGTCGTCGGCATCCTCGCGCGTACCGGCACGCCGGTAGACCGGACGGTTCACGTTGGCCTCGAGGCAATCGAGGCGATACACATCGACTGGCAGAGCGGTGCACCAATACCCGGCGTATCCGTGTCGGCCGAACAGGCCCGCAAACTGGACCTGACACCCAATGCCATCACCGCCGCGCTGGTCGGCCTCAAGTCAAAAGTGGCGACCTTCCGCGTGCAGCGTTTCGTCAACGACTACCCCGAGGAGCCACTGTCAGCGATCCTGCCGGGCGCGGCACTGAGCCAGTTGTGGGAACTGATAGGCATCGCCGAGAATGCCTTGCTCATCGTGTCGGTGTTCGTCGTTGTCGTCGGGCTGTTCGGTATGCTGACAGCGCTGCTGACCAGCCTCAACGAACGGCGACGGGAAATGGCCATTCTGCGTTCGGTAGGCGCGCGCCCGGGACACGTGTTCGCGCTGATCATGGGTGAGGCCGGCTTTCTGACGCTGCTCGGCAGCGTGGTCGGGCTGGCGTTACTCTACCTGCTGCTGCTGGCTGGGCAGCCTGTCATCGAGAGTCGGTTCGGCATCTTCATCGGCATCAGCGCCCTGTCATCCCACGAATGGACGCTGCTCAGCGCCGTAGTGACGGCGGGATTCGTCGTCGGTGGCATACCCAGCTACCGCGCCTATCGCCTGTCCCTGGCCGATGGCCTGTCAGTCCGCGTGTAGCGTCTGCGAGATGGACGGCCGGGTTACCCCGACCGTCCGCCAGCGCCGTCAGGCCAGGTCGAACCGGTCAGCGTTCATCACCTTGACCCAGGCCGCGACGAAGTCCCTGACGAACTTCTCCCGGTTGTCGTCCTGGGCGTAGATCTCCGCGTAGGCACGGAGAATCGAGTTCGACCCAAACACCAGGTCAACCCGGGTCGCCGTCCACTTGACCTGACCGGTCTTGCGGTCACGGATCTCGTAAAGGTTTTCACCGACCGGCTTCCAGGTGTTGCCCATGTCGGTCAGGTTGACGAAGAAATCGTTCGTCAGCACACCTTCACGATCGGTGAACACACCATGCCGCGTGCCGCCATGGTTGGTGCCGAGCACGCGCATACCCCCGATCAGCACCGCCATTTCCGGTGCAGTAAGCCCCATCAGTTGCGTACGATCGAGCAGCATCTCCTCGGGCGAGACGACGTAGTCGCGCTTGAGCCAGTTGCGGTATCCGTCGTGGACGGGCTCGAGCACCTCGAACGACTCGACATCGGTCATTTCCTGGCTGGCATCGCCGCGTCCGGGCATGAACGGCACCGCGATATCGACACCGGCCGCGCCTGCCGCCTGCTCGATGCCGACATTGCCGGCGAGCACGATCACGTCGGCAACGCTGGCGCCGGTGTCGTCGGCAATCCGCTCCAGCACGCTCAACACCCTGGCCAGTCGGGCGGGTTCGTTGCCCTCCCAGTCTTTTTGCGGCGCCAGCCGGATGCGTGCACCGTTGGCCCCTCCACGCTTGTCCGAGCCACGGAAGGTCCGGGCACTGTCCCAGGCGGTCGACACCATCTCGGCAATCGTCAGGCCACTTTCGGCAATCTTGGCCTTGACGGTGTTGACGTCGTACCCGGTATGGCCGTTCGGCACCGGGTCCTGCCAGACCAGGTCTTCCTGCGGCACATCAGGCCCGAGGTAACGCGCCTTCGGCCCCATGTCGCGGTGGGTAAGCTTGAACCAGGCCCGCGCGAAGACCTCCGAAAAGTACGCGGCGTCCTCGTGGAAGCGCTCGGCAATCTTGCGGTACGCCGGATCCATCTTCATGGCCATGTCGGCATCGGTCATGATGGGATTGTGACGAACGGACGCGTCCTCGGCATCGACCGGCCGGTCTGCATCCGCGATGTCGACAGGCTCCCACTGCCACGCGCCCGCAGGGCTCTTCTTCAGCTCCCACTCGTGGTTCAGCAGCATGTCGAAGTAGCCATTGTCCCACTGCGTCGGATGGGTGGTCCATGCACCCTCCAGGCCACTGGTCACCGCGTCATGGCCGATACCCCGACGGGTCCTGTTGTTCCAACCGAGCCCCTGTTCGTCGAGACCCGCACCCTCGGGTTCCGGACCCAACAGGGACGCGTCGCCATTGCCGTGGCACTTGCCAACGGTATGTCCGCCGGCGGTCAGGGCGACGGTCTCCTCGTCGTTCATCGCCATCCGCGCAAAGGTGACGCGCACGTCATGGGCCGTTTTGAGCGGATCGGGCTTGCCGTCCACGCCCTCGGGGTTCACGTAGATCAGGCCCATCATGACGGCCGCCAACGGGTTCTCGAGGTCACGCTCACCCGAATAGCGGCTGCCCTCGCCGCCGCTGGGCGCGAGCCATTCCCGTTCCGACCCCCAGTAGGTGTCTTTTTCGGGGTGCCAGATGTCTTCCCGTCCGAACGCAAAGCCATAGGTTTTCAGTCCCATGGATTCGTAAGCAATCGTACCGGCCAGCACGATGAGGTCGGCCCAGCTGATACTGTTGCCGTATTTCTTCTTGATCGGCCAGAGGAGGCGCCGCGCCTTGTCGAGGTTGGCGTTGTCGGGCCAGCTGTCGAGGGGGGCGAAGCGCTGGGTGCCCGAGGCGGCGCCGCCCCGGCCGTCGTGGATGCGGTAGGTGCCGGCGCTGTGCCAGGCCATGCGGATGAACACGCCGCCGTAGTGGCCGTAGTCGGCCGGCCACCAGTCCTGCGAGGTCGTCATCAGTGCGTGGAGGTCCTCCTTGACCGCCGCAAGGTCGAGTCCGCCGAA
>JAGRGW010000407.1 GCA_020445315.1 Gammaproteobacteria bacterium | reverse complement strand
ATCGACCGTTGCAACCTGACGATCCTGCACGAGCCCGACCAGGCCGGTCTCGACGGCTTTCTCGCCGAGAACCAGGTCGAGATCGTTGCCTCGCTGCCGTGCTACCTGGAAGAAAACGTCAACCGGCAACGTGGCAAGGGCGTGTTCGACGGCAGCATCCGTGCGCTGCGGCAACTTAACGACGTCGGCTACGGCACCGACCCGAAGCTGCAGCTGAACCTGGTTTACAACCCGCAGGGACCGGTGCTGCCGCCGCCGCAGGCGGCGCTGGAGGCCGATTATCGCCGCATCCTGCTCGACCAGTACGGTATCCGCTTCAACCGCCTGCTGGCGCTGGCCAACCTGCCGATCCAGCGTTTCGGCAGCACGCTGCTGTCACACGGCAAGTTCGACGGCTACGTCGCCCTGCTGAAGTCGTCACACCAGGATGACAACCTGGAGCAGGTGATGTGCCGCTCGCTGGTATCGGTCGACTGGCAGGGCTACCTGTACGACTGCGACTTCAACCAGATGCTGGGACTGGGCCTGCAGGCACGCGACATCGAGCGCCCGCACCTGTCCGACCTTCGCACACTGTCCCTCGAGGGCAACGGCATCGTCGTCGGCGACCATTGCTATGGCTGTACCGCGGGCCAGGGGTCGAGCTGCGGCGGCGCGCTGCGGGATGACTGACCATGCCGTCTCGATCGTCATACCCACGCTGAACGAGGCCGACACCATCGGCCTGATGCTCGACGATCTCGACCGTGCGCGTCTGCCCGGCGACGAGATCCTGCTCATCGACGGCGGCAGCCATGACCGCACCGTCGAACTCGTCACGCCGCGCGTCGACCGGGTCCTCGAGAGTGCACCGGGTCGGGCCGTGCAAATGAACGCCGGTGCCGCTGTCGCCCGGTGTGATTTCCTCTGGTTCGTGCATGCCGACTCGCGCATTGCCGTCGGCACGCGCGAGGCCCTGTCGGACGGCATCGCGCACGGTGCGGCCTGGGGCCGGTTCGATGTGCGCCTTTCCGGTCACGGCTGCGCGCTGCGTCTGATCGGACACATGATGAACCTGCGTTCGTGCCTGACCGGTATCGCGACCGGCGACCAGGGCATCTTCGTGCGGCGCGACCTGTTCGAGGCGATCGGCGGTTTCCCGTCGATCGCCCTGATGGAAGACATCGCGCTGAGCCGGCAGCTGAAACGCCTTGCACGACCGCGCTGCGTTCGCCGACCGCGCCTGCTGACCTCGGGTCGGCGCTGGGAGCAGAACGGTGTCTGGCGCACCGTGCTGTTGATGTGGCGGCTGCGCCTCGCCTACTGGGCAGGCGCCGATCCGTCCGTGCTCGCGCGACGCTACCACCGGTGAGACGCCACCAACGCTGCCTGCAGGTATTCGCCCGTGAACCACACGAAGGCAGGGTCAAGACCCGACTCATCCCGGTGATCGGCGCGGTTGCGGCCACCGCCGTCTATCGCCGCCTGCTCGCGCGCACGCTGCAGGCTGCGAAACAGGCCGACGCCGACCGGGTCGAGATCTGGCTCGACCGTGAACCCGAATCACCGACCTTCGCCATCGCATTGACCGAACGCGGATTCTCGCTCCATGTGCAGCCACCACTCGACCTCGGCCGGCGCATGTCGTCGGCCATCGGCGACGGGCTCGGTCGGGCGGACCGCGTCGTGTTGATCGGGTCCGACTGCCCGTCACTGACACCCGGCTACCTCGACCGGGCCTTCACCGCGCTGGAGCGGCACGACGTCGTCATCGGCCCGACTCACGACGGTGGTTACATCCTCGTCGGCATGTGCCATGCGGAACCGACGCTGTTCGACGGCATTCGCTGGAGCACACCGCAGGTATTGGCGCAGACGCGAGACCGCCTGCGCCGGCTCGCGCTCGACTGGGCCGAACTGCCGACACAACGCGACATCGACCAGGCGACCGACCTGGACCTGTTCCCCGAACTGTTGGACGGACTCGTCCGCGGATCGGACTGAAAGCGTCATCGGTGGCGTAAAATGGCCCGCCAACGAAGCACACGGGAATCGACATGCTGGACTGGATCGAACGACAACCCCTGGTACTGTTTCTCCTGGTCGCCATGACCCTCGGGCTGGCGCCTTTCGTACCCGAACCGCATATCTGGGAAAAGCTGAAGATGCTGGCTGCCGGCACGCTGACGCGACCGATCGACATCTTTGACCTGTTGTTGCATGGCGCACCCTGGGTGCTGCTGGTGCTGAAGCTTTTCCTCAGCGTACGCAGTCCAGCCGGCGACAGGCACTGACTGCAGGTTGAAACCAACCTTTTAACTTTAAATATCTCTTGTTACCTACTGTTTTTAATATTTTTTTATGAAAAATCTTTCCCGTGTCGATACCGGGTGACGTCAGCAGACACAGCCCCCGCGTATTTCCGGCTGGCACGCCGGCACCGTGACAGCGGACACACATCCCCGGGGCGACGCAGCCCGAACAACGGTGCCGGGTTAAACTGCCGCCGCCCCGCCCCACGAACAAGCAGCCGAGCAAGAGACGTTGAACACCGCCCCCCTCCCCCAAGTCGAGCTGATTCAGGGCCCCGGCCAAACCGGCGCGCCGTCACCCGGACAGAGTCACCGCTGGAAGGTTTTTTTCGGTGTACTGGTGGCTGCCGCCGTTGCCGGCAGCGCGCTGGTCTACAGTCGACCACCGGTCTACCGGGCCGTCTCATCCGTGCTGACGGTCAAGCCCAAGGCCGTGGACAGCCGCAGCGCCGAGGCCGATGTCGAACACGTCACGATCCAGTCACGCCTGCTGCTGAGCCCGGGCCTGTTGTCACGACTGGCGAACCGACTGCGCGACGACGGCATCGCCGCGAGCACGGCAGACCTGCAGGCGGTGCTGGCCATTGCACCCGTGCCGGACACGAACCTGCTCGAACTGCGCGCCGAGGGCAGTGAACCCGAACAGCTGCAGCGACTGGTCAATCGCTGGACCGAGACCTACGAGCGCTACCGTGCGGAGGAAATCGAGACGGCGACCGGTCGCACGACCGCGGAACTCGAACAGCAACAGGTCGTGCTGCAGGACCGCATCGACCATGCACGCACCGAACTGCAACAGTTCCGTGAACGAAACGACATCGTCGGCCTCGAACGCGGCGAGAACGCCAGCCTGGCCAAGCTCAACGGGCTCAACAACTCGCTGGGCAAGGCGCGCGAGAAGCTGACCGACGCGCAGTCTCGCGCCACGGCGGTCGAAGTCGCCATCGCCGCGGGCGAGACCGTGATCCCGCCCGAGCAGAAGGCCGACATTGCCCGAATGCAGGCCGGCCTGGCCCGTGCCGAAAGCCGCCTGGCCGAGTTGCGTCAACGTTACACGCAGAAATACATCGACCGTGACCCGGTGCTGCGCGAGCTGCCGGGGCAGGTCAGCGCCATGCGGCGCGAACTGCAGGGTACGCTGGCGATCGCCCAGCAGACCGTCCGCGACGAGGCGAAACAGGCCGTCGATGCCGCGCGCCTGTCGGTCGATTCGCTCGAACGACAGCTGGCGGACCACCAGGGCGAGGTACAGCTGTTCAACCAGAACTTCCAGCAGTTGAAATCGCTCGAGGCCAACCTCGAACGCCTCGACAACCTGCACGCGGACAACGCCGAACGGCTTGCCCAGATCCAGGTCCAGGGATTCGAGCGCTTCCCCCAGATCCAGGTGGTCGAGTGGGCCGAAACACCGACGACACCGATCCATCCGGATTATCGGCGCGACCTGTTGATCGCCCTGGCGTCGGCGCTGGGGCTGGCGCTGTTCGTGACCTGGCTGTTCGAGTACCTGTCCGGCCGGTCGGCACGACGTGATGCGCCGACGTTCGTCGGCGTCCGCATCCAGCCACCCGCAGCACCGACGCTCGGCCACACCCCAACCGCCGCGCAACCCTTGCCGCCGGCAGAGCAATGGACACCGCTGCCGGCCGCCACACCGGGTGCCGATATCCACCCGGCTGCAACGGCGGGCGTTCCGCGCTACCTGGATGAACACCAGCTGCGATTACTTTTTGCGGAGAGCGGCAAGCAGGTACGGGGGCACCTGGCGCTGCTACTCAGCGGGATATCGCCCTACGAACTGCCGCTGCTCCATCCGGCCAGCTTCGATGCCGCCAGACACACCATCGACATCGGCGGCGCGAACCGCCGCTCGCTGTCGATCGACGAACGGGTCTGGCCCATCGTCGCGCTGGTCGCGGAACAGCACGACGAGCGGCGGCTGTCGGTCGCGGACCTGGATGCACGCCTGTGCCAGTCGGCACAGGATGTCGGGCTTGCCGAACCGGCCTCGGTCAGCGCGCTCGCCGTCTGGCACAGCTACCAGGTCGAAATGATGCAACGCGGCGTCGACATCGACCAACTGCAGCAG
>JAGRGW010000406.1:6034-14379 GCA_020445315.1 Gammaproteobacteria bacterium | reverse complement strand
GGCAAGATCCTGAACACATGGGAGGTCGATTCGGCCGAGGTGCTGGCGTCTCAGGAAGTGCACGACATTTCGGTCGCGATCGGTGTCGAACCCGGTAGCGACGACCTGTCGAAGCTGCGTTTCGGCAAGGTCTGCATCCTGGCCGATGCCGATTCCGACGGCGCCCACATCGCGACGCTGCTCTGTGCCCTGTTCGTGCGGCATTTCCGCAAGCTGGTGCAGGAAGGCCACGTGTACGTCGCGATGCCGCCGCTGTTCCGCATCGATGTCGGTAAGCAGGTGTTTTACGCGCTCGACGAGCACGAGCGCCAGGGTGTGCTCGATCGGGTGGCCGCAGACAAGCTCAGGGGCAAGGTCAGTATCCAGCGCTTCAAGGGCCTCGGCGAGATGAATCCCCTGCAACTGCGCGAAACCACGATCCACCCCGACACGCGGCGCCTCGTACAACTGGTTGTCGAGCACGGTGACGACACCCAGGGCATGCTCGACATGCTGCTGGCGAAGAAGCGTTCGGCCGACCGCAAGTCGTGGTTGCAGGAACGCGGCGACCTGGCTGAGCCGGCCTGACCAGGAACCGCTCCCGGCACGGCCGGCTTGCATGGGAGCCGATTTCTGGACATGCTTCTTTGAGCCGCCTCAAGACCGGGGCAGATCGGCCGAGACAATCCCATAAGAATCAACTAATGTTGCGGCGCAGCAAGGGTGATTACCGGGTTAACGAGATGAATGGGATTCGTACCAAGTATTTTCTGGCGTGCCTTTTTGCGCTGCTGTCGGGCCTCGCGGTCGCGGCACCGGACGGGCAGGGGCTTTACGTCGAGCATTGCGCGGCCTGCCACCAGATGGAGGGCGAGGGCGGCATCGGTCTGCCCCTGATCCGGGAAAAGCTGGAGGACATGTCCGACAGCTACCTGTTCAACACCATCCGGCTCGGTCGGCCGGGTCGCGTCATGCCGGCCTACCAACGCATGAGCGACGCGCAGGTGAAGGCCATCATCGGTTTCCTGCGGCGGCAGTCCGGGACTACCGGTCGCGACTACGACAGCAGCCCCGTCGATGGCGATGCCGAACGCGGTGCTGTCGTCTACGAGGAACACTGCGTCAGGTGTCACGAGGCAGACGGGTCCGGCGCAGGCGAGGGAACCGGCGTGACGCTGTCGAGGGACCGTACCTTCCTCGTCATGCCCGCGTCGATATCGAACCCGGGTTTCCTCGCATCGGTATCGGACCAGATGATGCGCCATGTGGTCATCAAGGGGCGCAAGTCGTCCGGCATGCCCTCGTTTGGCGACGAGAAACTGAACGACCAGGAGATCAACGACGTCGTCGCCTACGTGCGGTCGTTTGCCGAAAAGGTGTCGCCGCCCGAGTCACTCGACGGGGACGAACGGCCGACCCATGTGTTCCAATCACCCTACTCGTTCGAGCAGACGGTCAAGAACGTCAAGGCGGCGTTGACCGGCGCGAACTTCCGGATTTTTCCGGATCGTTTCGTCGAACAGGGACTCGTAGACGAGTTCAGCGTCAATACGCGCCAGGTCGGCATCCGGTTCTGCAACTTCAACGTGTTGTACGGCATGCTCAAGATCGAGCCGCGCCTGGGTGTCGTGCTGCCGTGCCGGATCACGATCCTGGAGCGGGAGGGTGGCGAGGTGATGCTGGTCGTACCCAACCTGCGTGTGGTTTCCCGCTGGTTCAACAACGACGAACTGGTCACGCTGTGGGACAGGATGGAAACAACCTTCAACGACATCATCGACGAGGTGACGCTATGATCCGCGCATTGCTACTGGCTGTCGCCTCATTGCTTGCCGTGACCCCGATCGCGCATGCAGACAGCATGATCATGGGCCGGGTCGCGATGAAGGCCGAACTCGTGCTCGAGTACGTCAAGAGCAGTGTCGAGGAACACGGCTACACTGTCGCCCACCTGCAGTTGTGCGATGGCGGCATGACCGACTTTGGCTACAAGACCGATTTCTACCGCGTCGTGTTCTTCGGTAAGGTCGACGAGGTCAGGATGATCACGGCCGATTACCCGGAACTGGTTACTTACCTGCCTTTGAAGATCGCGGTCATCGCGGAAAAGGACGAGACCCTGCTCACCGTCCTCAATCCCGAGGCGCTGGCGCCGTTTTTCGACGACGAGCGTATCCAGATCCAGCTTGGTCGCTGGCAGAGCGATCTCATCAGCATCTTCGACGACGTTCGCCGTTCGATAGCTGCGCGCGCAGCGGGTGCCTCTTGACGCCTGCCGTCCGCACCGTAACGGTGCGGGGTTCAGGAATACCGGGGGCTTGCCGTTACATCGGCAAGCCTTGTCGAAGAGGGGCAGCCAGCGTGCATGATCTCTTCCGGCAATTTCCCGTCAACACGATCGAGAAACCTGATTCGCAGTGAACCGGCGTACCCGCATCATCAAGGGAATGACTCCGATGCGACGCCTGTTGCCTGTAGTGGCCTGCCTACTGTCGGCCTGGTCAGCTGCGCCGGTGGCCGAGGAGGTGCTGATTTCACACCCGTCGGTGGCGGCCGGTGAGATGTCGCTCAACACCACGCGCCTGATGTTCAGCATGCAGTTGCGGCAGTGGCCTGACGGCCTGCCGGTGCAGGTCTTCGTGCTGCCCGACAACAGCCAGGTTCACCGCGCCTTCGCCAAGGACCGCCTGAGCCTGTACCCGCGCCAGCTACGCCGGGTATGGGACCGCCAGTTGTACTCGGGTACGGGGCAGGTCCCGGAAACGGTGGACAGCGAGCAGCAGATGCGTGACCGCGTCGCCTCGACGCCGGGCTCGGTCGGTTACCTATCCAGCGAGATGATTGATGACACGGTCAAAGTACTCGAAATTCGCTGAGTGCGTGCACCGGCATGCCCCGCCGACCGGACTGCTTGTCTGTTCGCTGGTCCTGCCGGGTGCGGCCGGTGCGTTCGAAGTCGGTCCGGGCATTCAAGTGCACGGATTTCTGACCCAGGGCTATTTCAACACCACCGACAATCGTGTCTACGGCGACAGTCAGGACGGCAGCTTCGATTTTCGCGAGGTTGGCATCAATGCCTCTTACCGTGCCTCGCCGTCGGTGACACTCGCCGGACAGCTGCTGTCGCGGTTGGCCGGTGACCTCGACGACGGTTCGCCGACCATCGACTACGCGCTGGTCGATTGGAACCTGGTCGAGACCAGCGATTACGCCTTCGGCACGATGTTCGGCCGGATCAAGAATACCCTCGGCTTCTACAACGATACACGTGACGTCGCTTTCACCCGGCCGAGCATCGTGCTGCCTCAACAGGTCTACTTCGACAACGTGCGCAACCTGTTGCTGTCGGCCGATGGCATCAAGGCCTACGGCCGTTTCTACAACGACTGGGGCAGCGTCAGCATCGATGCCGCCGCCGGTATCGCTAACGTCGACGAGAATGTCGAGATCAGCTTCATGGGCATGGATTTCGGCGGCACGCTCGATGCCGACGACCTGGCCTTCGTCGCGCGCGCCGAGTACGAATCGCCCGGCGGCGCCTGGCGCGCCGCGATCAGCGGGGCCAAGGCCAAGCTCGCGTTTAGTCGTGCGCCGACCGACCCGGTTGGCAACGGCCAGATCGATTTCCTCTACTGGATTGCCTCGCTGCAGTACAACGCCGAGCGTTGGAGCCTGACTGCGGAGTACATGGAGGAGCCTGCCGAGTTCACCAATTTCGGACCCCTGCTCGACGGCCAGGACAGCACGCCCCAGGGATACTACCTGCAGGGTAGCTACCTGATCCGCAATGACCTCGAATGGACCGTCCGTTATACCGAGGGCTTTTTCGACAAGGACGACCGCGACGGCAGTCGGAACGCGGCGGCGACGGGCGGCCTCGTGCCGGCGCACAATTTCTTCCGCAAGGACTGGACGGTCGGTCTGCGCTGGGACGTGACGCCGAATTTCATGTTGCGCGCCGAGTACCAGTGGGTCGACGGGACCTGGTCACTGTCACGGCGGGAGAATCCCAACCCCGCGGCCACCGTCAAGGACTGGGAGATGTTCTCGCTGCTCGGTTCGTACCGCTTCTGAGCGGCCGTTACGATGCAAACGGTGTCCGGAGCCGAGCAGCGTCCGCGATTCTTCAGCCTCAAGTGGAAGGTCGGCCTTGTCGTCAGCCTGGTGCTGGTCGTCATCAACAGCGCCATCACGCTGGTTGCCTACCGCCAGTCGAATCAGCAGTTTTACGAGCAGAAAAGGGATCTGCTCGGTCAGCAGAGCCAACTGCTGTCGGGCCTCTTGCAGCGTGACTACGAGCAGCTGACGAGCTTCGCCGCGTTCATCCCGTTGTTGAGTACCGGGGCGCCGCCGACCGGCGACTACCGTGACCTGGCGACGATATTCGAGCGCCACAGCGCGCTGCTGACCGTCGAGTGGGGTATCGAGTCGCTGCGGTTTTACGACCGTCACGGCAGCCTCGCGCTGCAGTGGGCCAAGCCGCCGGACAGCGCGCGTGACCGCCAACTGGTCCAGTTGGCGCTCGCCAACGACCTGCCGATGGGGCACATCGACTGTACACCCGATTGCATCCTGACCCTGGTCGTGCCCCAGCTCGAGGGTGCTCTGCGCAACGGCGTGCTGGTCATCAGCCGCTCGATTGCCGACGACGTACTCGAGTTCAACCGCCTGTCCGGGGCCGATGTCGCCGTGCTGGTGGCGCAGGACCGCCCGGGCTCGGCCGCTGCCGATCGCTTCCTCGAGCGCTGGCAGATGTCCGTGCCGGCATTGAGTGGCCCGGCGCGCACATACGGCGTGTTGCAGGCATTGCAGGCGGTCTTTCCCAGTCCGCGCCTGGACGACGACCTCCAGTTCATCGAGGTCGGCGGCGCGTCCTATGCATGCCTCCTCAGTCGCGATCCCGCAGCCGGGCAAGGTACGGCGTTCATGATCGTCAACCCGGTCACGGAGGACGTGGCCAAGCTCGCCGATGCCAACCGCCTGATCCTGACCGCCGGCGTCGTCGGCCTACTCACCACCGGTACCATCCTGCTGGCGTTCCTGTGGAAGCCGATGGCGCGGATCCGCCGCCTGGTCGCGGCGCTGCCGGCACTCGGTCGCAACGATTTCGAGGGTCTGCGCAGTGCCCTGCCGACGCGCTATTCGACGGTTGCCAGCGACGAGATCGACGTGGTCGTGGATTCGGTCGATGCGCTGGCCAAGGACATGGAGCGGGCGCTGCAGGCGCGGCTGGAGGCGGAGCAGGACCTGGTCTGGCTGGCCGACCACGATCCGCTCACCAACCTGTTCAACCGGCGCCGCTTCCAGGAGGTCTGCGACCGCATCCTGACACTCAGCGTACGCTATCGGCGCAGTGGCGCACTGCTGTTCCTCGATCTGGACCAGTTCAAATTCGTCAACGATCTCAATGGTCACCAGGCCGGTGACGCGCTGTTGCTGCTGGTGGCGAGCAGCCTCAAGGAGTCGGTGCGGCAGTCAGACGTGCTGGCGCGCTTGGGCGGTGACGAGTTCGCCCTGGTGCTGCCGGAGGCTGACGCCGAGCAGGCGGTCTTTACCGCGAACAAGTTGTTGCACGACCTGAAGCAGGTCGAGTTCTCGGCCGGTGGACGTCAACACCGTATCGCCTGCAGCATCGGTATCGCAATGTTCCCTGCGCACGGCGAGAATCTCAACGACCTGCTGGCCAACGCCGACATGGCGATGTACCAGGCCAAGGAAGCGGGCGGCGAACGCTGGCACATGTACGCGCCGGACGAGCAGGCCAAGGAACTGCTCGCCACGCGTGCGCGCTGGCGGGAACAGATCAACCAGGCGCTGCTCGACGACGCCTTCGAGCTGCACTTCCAACCGATCCACGATATCCGCGCCGGACGCGTAACCCGCTACGAGACACTGGTGCGCATGCGCGACACCCGCGGCGAACTGGTATTTCCCGACAACTTCATTCCGGTTGCCGAGCAATCCGGCCAGATCCACCAGATCGATCGCTGGGTCATCGCCAGGACGATCGAGCAACTCGGTCGCAACAAGGGTCTCGTGCTGTCGGTCAACCTGTCGGGCCGGGTGCTCGACGACCCGTCGCTGTTGGCCTGGTTTCACGATGAACTGCGCAACAGCGGCATCGACCCCGCAAACCTGGTTGTCGAAATTACGGAGACCGCGGCGGTCGCGAACGTGCAGGATGCCATTGCCTTCATGCGCGAGATCAAGGCCCTTGGCTGCCGCTTTGCGCTGGACGATTTCGGCAGCGGCTTCTCGTCTTTCACCTACCTCAAGCAGTTGCCGGTCGATATCGTCAAGATCGACGGTGTCTTCATCCAGAATCTCGCCACCAGCGGCGACGACCAGTTGTTCGTCAAGGCGCTGACCGACGTCGCCAAGGGACTCGGCAAGACGACGGTCGCGGAATTCGTCGAGAACGCGGAGACGCTCGCGCTCCTGCGCGCGTTCGGCGTGGACTATGCCCAGGGTTATTACATCGGTAGGCCGTCGCCCATGCTGTCGCACTGACGGCACGCGCCCGGCAAGTGGGCCCCCCGATTGCCTTGTCGCCGCAAACCCATTAGCGTTTGCGTTCGCCGACAACAAATACGCGGGGGGATAACAACATGACACGTGCAGCTTTTGGACTGATCGGGATGATGCTGGCCGGTTTTGCACACGCCGGTTTGCTGATCAGCGCTGAAGACGCGGGCAGCGTCAGCCAGCAGTACTTTGGCCAGAGCGAGTTCGTCGCCATCGAGCAGGGACAGCCGACGTTCGGCATCGATCCCCAGGGCAATTGCTGGTTTCTCGACGGACGCCAGCTGGTCACCGACCCGTGCGACCGGATGTTGTCCGTGATGGGCGGGGTACGTGACCAGGCCATGGCCGGACTCGACCCACGGCAGCGCGCGATGATGGAACAGATGATGGGCGCCGGGCGCAATACGCAGGCGGTTCGGCCGCAGCCGATCACCGGTCAGACGATCGCCGGCTACGCCAGCGACTGCTACCAGGTCGGCAGCGAACGGCGGGTTTGTGTCAGCGAATCGTTGATGCGCGAGGTTATGGCAGCGGTCGGGGATGCGCGTTTCATCGAGCGGTTCCGCGATTTCAGCCGCTCGGCAGCCGAGATGTCGGGCGGGCCGGGTACGACCGAGATGGCTGTCAACGGGCTGTACGAAAAGGGCTACCCGATGCTCGACCAGACCCGGGCCGCGTCGATCCCGGGGATCGATCCGGCCATGCTGCGTTTCCTACCCGAGAACCAGCGCGCACAGATCATGCAGCAGATCGGCGGTGGTGCCGCTGCTGTCAGCGGCAGCCAGGTCGTCAAGGTCGAAAAGGGAGCGTCGCGGCCGGCCCTGGGCCTGTCCGGATACACCCGGGTGGGCTTCCAGGAATACATGCAGCGCAACATGGGCGGCATGGGGCGGCGCTGAGCGGCTGTCAGCGTGCCGGTTCCACGCGCCAGAAACGCAACGCGTTGTCCAGCCGGATCGCTGTCGCCACGTCGACGGGCAGGTCGTCGAGCCAGCGGCGGTGAAACGCGAGGAAGCGGGGCAGCTCGCGCCAGCCGCTGTCGGGTTCATCCCAGGGGTTGAGTTGCTCGACCGGCCAGACCGGGTCGGAGCCGATCATGAAACGCCCCGCGTTGTCGACGACCAGCGACCGCCAACCGGGAAGCAACAGGCCGTTGTCACCAGTCATCGGGTTGTTACGGTGACGCCAGGGGTCGCGCGCCGACAGGTCGATATGCACGTTGGGACATTCGTCGAGCACGCGCTGGACCTCTGACGGCGCGAGCATGGCGCCGGCATGGGCCAGCAACAGGCGCGTGTCAGGATGTGCCTGGCACAGGCCCAGGGTGTAGTCGGCACGCGAGAACTCGGTGTGCACCAGTACCGGCACATCGTACTCGGCGGCGAGCCGGAACAGGCCGCTGATCGTCGGGCGACGCCAGTGGCTGACGAAACCGCCGATCATGTGGACCTCGCCGATGCCGCGATAGCCTCCAGAGTTCAGCGCGGTGCGTACACGTTCAAGCAGACCCTCGTCGCGGTACCAGCTGGCCCATTCGCCAGGCACGCGGTACAGGCCATAGATCGGCACGACGAGATCCGGCGCCAGTTCGGCCAGCTCGAGCGCGAGCTGCGGCGGTGTACCGCTCACCACCGCCAGCGCTACCTGCTGGTCACGCAGCAGGTCGACCGCCTCCTCGCCACCGGTGACTTCTTTCTGGTTCCATTTCCAGTGCAGGTGGACGTCGGCCAGTGGCAGGGGTTCGGCTGCCGCTGTGGCGAGCAGGCACAGGCCGGCCAGCAGCGTCACCGTTGCGTATCGCGTTTCACGCCTGTGGGGACGGCGGCTCATGGCTTGTCTCC
>JAGRGW010000406.1:0-5937 GCA_020445315.1 Gammaproteobacteria bacterium | reverse complement strand
GATCCCGACGTTAAATTCTGGCGCCATGGCGCCGATACATGGGCATGGTCGATCCGTACCTCAAGCAAACTCTGCGTACCATCCAGCCGCTGGCCAAGTTACCGGCATGGCAGTTCGATGTCATCGCCGAGGTGGCGGAAGTGCAGACCCTGAAGAAGGGCCGCGTCCTGCTGGAGCGCGGCGATGACGACGGGTATACCTACTTCCTGATCGAGGGACACCTGACTCTCGAGGGGGGGGACGGCTCCGTTCATGCCATCGGCACCGATGGTGCGCCGCAGCAAATGCCAATCGCAAACCTGCGCCCGCGGATCATGACCGCGACGGCGACGTCAAAGGTGCGCACGATCCGCATACCGGACATCGCGGTCAGTGCCTGTGGCTGCCTCGACAGGCACACGATCGCCGTCGAGACCGAGGACGAGGCGGCGCGGCGCGAGGCCGAGACCCGCCTGAGCTTCGACCTGTACCGCGACCTGATAAACGACAAGGCGATTCTGCCCAGCCTGCCGGACCTGGCCCTGCGTATCCGGCACGCGATCGAGGACGAGGGCACGGCGGCCAAGACGGTGGCGCGATTGGTCGAATCCGATCCGTCGATGGCGGCCAAGCTGCTGAAGGCGGCCAACAGCGCGATCTACGGCGGCATGCAACGGATAGAGACCTGCTCGGGTGCGGTCGTGCGCCTGGGTATGCAGGTGACCAAGCAACTCGTGCTGTCGTTTGCACTGCGCGAGGTGTTCCGCAGCCAGCACCCGCAACTGCGCCGGCAGATGCAGTTGTTGTGGAAGCACAGCTCCAACATCGCCGCAATCTGCTTTGTGCTGGCCAGGCAAACGAAACACCTGCAGGCAGAAGAGGCGTTGCTGATCGGCCTGTTGCACGATGTCGGCACGATCGCGATCCTGAACTACATCGAGCGTTACCCCGAACTGCTGGAAAAAGAGGGCGGTATCGAGTTGACGATCCAGCGCATGCGCGGCGAACTGGGCGCCATGATCCTGCGTCAGTGGCATTTCCCTGCCGCCGTCATCGCTGCTGCGCGCGATGCCGAATCGTGGACCCGCAGGCACGAGGGTGACGTCGATTTCACCGATCTGTTGATCGTGGCGCAGGTGCACGACAGGATGCGCAAGCACACCTACGACACGCTGCCGACCCTGGACCAGATTCCCGCAGTGGCGCGGGTACTGGGTGAAGGGGCCGGACCGGAACGCAGCGTCCAGATCCTGCACGACGCCAAGGAGCAACTCGACGAGATGCGCAGCGTGCTGCGGGGTTGAGGGTCGCTTCTACGGCTCGGTTGGTCAGGCGCTGATCAGTGCATGCACCTCGCGGACTTCGCCGGCAGCCTCTTCGAGCAGGTTCAGCGACTGCCGCGGCGTCATTTCCGAGTTGGTCAGCTTGTCGAACGCCGGTATCTCGCTGATACGCGGCAGCGTGGACATTCGCGGTGTCCCGATCATCGCGTGCATCTGTGCCAGCACGACGATATCGGCATTGTCCGGGATCGCCGACCCGATACGGTGCCAGTCCTCGGCGTGGCGAATGACCGGTCCAAACTCGTCGCACAGGCCCCAGTGCTGCAGGGTCTTGATGCCGAGTTCGACCCGCAGTTGATCGATCGCACGTTTCAGCGAAGTCTCGTTTTCAGCCAGCTTCGAGTAGCGGCTGATGCCGTCGATCGCGGCGATCGCGCCGATATCGTGCACCAGTCCGGCGAGCATGGCTTGCTCGGGATCGATGCCGGGTGTCTGCCGGCCGAGCACGAAGCTCAACGCGGCGACGTGTGCCGAGTGCTGCCACAACGACTCCATCGTTTTTTTCAGCACGGGTGACTGGATTTTGAATATGCTCTTCAACAGGCAGGAATAGACCAGGCTGCGTACCTTGTTGCGGCCGAGGCGCGATACCGCCTGTTGTACGCTGGTGATTTTGCTGACACCGCCGAAGGCACTGCTGTTGACAACGCTGAGCAGGCGGGCTGTCAGTGCCGGGTCGATCTGGATGAGCCGGGCGATGTCGTCGTTGCTGGTGTCCTTGCTGTCGATGGCCTGGCTGATCTTCAGGGCCAGGTCGGGCAGGCTCGGCAGCTCCTGGTTGCCGCCGGCCAGTTGGTCGCGCAACCTGGCCAGTGCCTCGGCCTCGCCGTCACTCGTCGTTGTTGCGGCTTCCGCTTCCAGGGAGGGTGCGGCAGGCAGTTCATTTTCGGGCAGGTGCAGCAGGGTGCAGGTTTCGATGGCGAACATGCTGGTGACCTGGTTGGCCCTCGGCAGTGGGAAACACGCCTGCCTGGAACCGGCCTTGAGCAGCAGCATGCTGCCGGTCCGCGTCTGGATCTGCAGGTTTCCACGGAGCAGGAAATCCATTCTTCCCGGGGTGTCTTCCAGCGCCACCAGTCCCGATGCAGCCTGACTGGTCGAGGCGCTGGCGACGAGCCTGGCCAGCGTTGATGTTGGCGCACCAGTCAGCGGTCGCAGCCCCGCCAGGAGGTCCACGTTGACTGTCGGTGCCGTGCGCTCACGGGCCTTGGAGAATCCGAACAACTTGCTTAGCCTCTTTCATGGAGACGTTGAACAAGGCCGCAATGGCCAGGTCAGCGTAAGAGAACGCGAAAACACGGTTTTCCGTTCCATTCGTTTTCAATCACCTGCGGTGATCGAAAAGGGCGATAAGTCCGTCTACTGCGGTTCATGCCGGAGTCGGTTCCCGCCGGTGGCGAGGTCGGCCCCTGCATTGCCCGATGCATCGGCTGGAGCGACACCGACTTGAGGGGCACGTCACCCGTGACTCAGCAGTCGGCGTACCTCACGTACATCCTTGTCCGCCTCCTCGAGCAGTTGCAGCGAGCGGTGCGGGCTAAGCTTGCCATGTGCCAGCTTGTCGAACGCCGGAACCCGGTCGATAGGCGGCATGTTCCGCGCTTCCGGCTTGCCGACGGCCGCGTGCAATATCGCCAGGTTGACGATGTCCAGCGTGTCCGGAACGGCCCAGCCGATGCGCTGCCAGTTGCCGGCGCCGCGGATCACGGTTTCCAGGTCCTCGTTCTGGTCCCACTGGCGAACCGAGGCAATGCCGGCTTCCACGCCCAGTGTCGCAATGGCAAAGTCCAGCAGGTCGGTGTTGCCCGCGATCGACGGGAAGTGTCTTACGCCGCCGAGTACCGCCACGGCGCCAATGGCGTGGGTCAGGCCGGCGAGCATAGCCTGCTCGGCGTCGACGCCCGGGGTCTCTCGGGCGAGGACGAACGACAGCGCGGCGACGCTGACCGATCGGTCCCAGATCTTTTCCATGCGACTCTCGAGCGCACGCGAATTGATCTTGAAAATGCTGCGGACCAGGCAACTGTAGACCAGGCTGCGCACGCGTGCGCGGCCGAGTCGGGTGGTCGCCTGGGTGATTGTCGAGATTTTCCTGTAGCCGCCGAAAGCAGCGCTATTGACGATGCTCAGCATGCGTGCCGTCAACGCGGGATCGAGCTGGATCACGCGTGCGATATCGCGATTGCTGTTGGCGCTGTCGTCGATTGCGCGGCCGATGCGCAAGGCCAGGTCGGGCAGGCTCGGCAGGTCGCTGCTGCCGCCGGCGAAACGCTTGCGCAGCCGGGCCAGGTCCTGCCGTTGTTGCTCGTTCATCGGTGGTTCGTGGGGCTGCGCTGCCTGGTCGCCGGTGATATCTGCACTGGCCGGCAGTGACAGCAGGCGGCTCGGCTCGGCGGCGTAGACAGTGACGCTGTCGGGCGGCAGCGGGATCGGGTAGGCGGCCTGCGGCGAATCGGCATCGATCGTCAGGACGTAGCCGCTGCGGGTCTGGACCTGCAGGCTGCCGCTGCGCAGGTAGGTGTCCCGTGGGGCTTTGGTCGGCGGGTCGACCAGTCCCGGTTCGATGTCGTGGAGGGTCGCCATGGCGGCAAGCTCGTCGAGTCGTGCCGGTGGCAGGGCGCGGCAGGCCGCCAATTGCATCAGTTCGACCGGGTCTGCCGGGTGGCGGCGTGCCTGGCGACCTATCCATTGTCCGATTCTGTCCAGCATGGCGCTCATGTCGTTCCCTTGCAGACCCGGCGTGGTGTCGGTCTTGCGGGTGGTGCGGTGTGCGAACGTGCGCAACGTTCGATGTCGGCCGGGGCTTTGCCAAGTGTTTAGCGGCCGGGTTAGTCTGCGCTTTATGGACATACAGATCATTCCGGTAACGGCGTACCAGCAGAACTGTTCGTTGCTGTGCTGCAAATCCACCGGCAGGGCGGCGGTCGTCGATCCCGGCGGTGAACCCGAGCGCATCCTCGAGATCGTCAGCGAGGCCGGTGTCGAGCTCGAGAAGATCCTGGTCACGCACGGTCATTTTGATCACGTTGGTGCGGTCGGGCGCATGGCGCGCGAGCTGCAACTGCCGATCGAAGGCCCGCACCGTGACGACCGGTTCCTGCTCGATACCCTGCCGCAGTGGTGCCAGCAGTTCGGGTTTCCGCCGGCCGAAGCGTTCGTGCCCGACCGTTGGCTCGAGCAGGGCGACGAGGTCACGTTCGGCGAACAGACGCTGGAGGTACTGCATTGCCCGGGTCATACGCCGGGACACATTGTCCTGGTCCACCGGCAGGCTGCCGTCGCCATCGTCGGCGACGTCATTTTCCAGGGGTCGATCGGACGGACTGATTTCCCACGCGGCAATCACGCGCAACTGCTGGAGTCGATTCGTACGCGCATATGGCCATTGGGAGACGACGTGACGCTGCTGCCGGGTCACGGGCCAACGACGACGGTCGGCGAGGAGCGCCGACACAACCCGTTCCTGCAGGCCGGTTACGGCTAGCGGAACCCGTTCCATCTGAAAACCCGGACGGATCACGGCGTTTCCCCGCGCCGCCTTATCCGGCAGACTGCACGGCCGACTGTGCTGATCCCGATGGAGCCGATAGATGTCGAGTCGTTTCCTCCTGGTCGTCGTGCTGGCCGTGCTGCTGGCGGGCTGCGCCGAACCCCCCTATACCAATGTCAACAACCAGGGCCTTGAATCGCTGCTGTCCCAGGGTGTGCCGCTGTATGACGTGCGCCGCCCGGACGAGTGGCGCCAGACCGGCGTCGTCGAAGGCAGCCGCCAGCTGACCTTCGTCGATGCAGCCGGGCGTCTGCAACCGGGGTTTCTCGATACGCTGACACGCGAGGTCGGGCCGGATGAACCGCTGGTCCTGATCTGCCGCACCGGCAACCGCACCGACGTGTTGGCGCGGCACCTGGTCGAGAAAATGGGTTACAGCCGCGTCTACAACGTGCGCGACGGCATCACCCGCTGGATCGGTGACGGTCGGCCGGTGTCGCGGGGCTGACGTCGCCCGGTAGCAGGGCCTCGAACGGTGCACTGATCTTGACCGACAGCAGTGGGTCGGCGCGGGTGCGGCCCGGGTTGACGGCGGCAATGGGCTGGCCGTTGGCCGCCGCGCGCAGGCAGAAGCGATAGCCCGAATAGACCATCAGTGACGATCCGACGACCAGCAGCGCGTCGGCCTGGTCCAGTGCCTCCAGGCTGCTGACAACCCGTTCCGCCGGGATCGTCTCGCCGAAGAAGACCACGTCCGGTTTGAGGATGCCGCCGCAGTGCGGGCAGTCGGGGACGACGAAGCCGGCATAGTCGCTGTCGTCCAGGTACGCATCGCCATCGGGTGCCATGGCTGCCTGCGGGGGAGCGAAGCCGGGGTTGCTGCCGCGCAGTTCGGCCTGGATGCTGTCGCGGTCGAACATCGCCGTGCAGTCGAGGCAGATGACGCGGTCGAGGCGGCCGTGCAGATCGGTCACGTTCACCGACCCCGCTGCCTGGTGCAGGCGGTCGACGTTCTGTGTCACCAGCCGGGTGATGCGCCCCTGGCGCTCCCATGCCGCCAGCGCGGCATGCCCTGCCGCCGGCGCGGCCTGTTGAAACCACGGCCAGCCGACCAGGCTGCGCGCC
>JAGRGW010000055.1 GCA_020445315.1 Gammaproteobacteria bacterium | reverse complement strand
CGGGCACTGTGACCGCCTATATCATTCGCCGCCTGCTGTACGCACTGCCGATCCTGATCGGGGTCAACGCGCTGACGTTCGTGCTGTTCTTCGTCGTCAACTCGCCGGACGACATGGCACGCATGCACCTCGGTCAGAAACGCGTGACCGACGAGGCCATCCTGGCGTGGAAACAGGAACACGGCTACGACAAGCCACTGCTGGTCAACACGCAACAGGAGGGCAGTGAGCGCTTCACCGACACGATCCTGTTCGACAAGTCGGTCCGGCTGTTCCTGTTCGACTTCGGCCAGTCCGACAGCGGTCGCGATATCAGCTACGACATCTCGCAACGCATGTGGCCGAGCCTGGCGATCGCGGTGCCGACGTTGCTTTTGGGTCTTTGCGTGACGATTACCTTCGCAATGCTACTCGCCTTCTTTCGTGCCACCTATCTCGATTTTTGGGGAGTCGTTATATGCGTGGCAATGATGTCGATATCAGGGCTTTTTTACATCATTGGTGGTCAGTTTCTCTTCGGCAAGTTACTCAATTTGGTGCCGATATCGGGCTACGACACAGGCATTCACGCATGGAAGTTCTTGATTCTGCCCCTCGTTATTGGAGTGATTGACGGAGTTGGCGCGGGAACTCGCTGGTACCGGACATTGTTCCTGGAAGAGATCAATCGTGACTACGTACGCTCGGCGCGTGCTAAGGGTCTTGCCGAGCATTGGGTGCTGTTTAAGCACGTGTTGCGTAATGCATTGATTCCGATTTTGACGGGCGTTGTGGTGGTTCTCCCCAAGTTGTTTCTTGGAAGTCTACTGATCGAAGCATTTTTTGGTATCCCCGGGCTCGGCAGCTACACGATCGATGCGATCAACAACCAGGACTTCGCGATCGTGCGCGCGATGGTGTTCCTCGGCGCCGTGCTCTACATCATCGGCCTGCTGCTGACCGACATCTCGTACACGATCGCCGATCCGCGGGTGAGGTTGGAATGATGGCGTTCCAGCCGGTCGTCCTGTGGACGGATGCCTTGATCTACCTGTTGCTGTGCCTGATCGCGGTCACGGTGTGGCACACGCGGCGGCATGACCACCTGGCCGCACCCTGGCGCCGGGTCGCCGGCAGCCGTGTCGGCCAGGGTGCGATGGTGGTGCTGTTGTTCTACGTCATCGTCGGCCTGCTCGACACGCTGCATTTCAATCCCCGGACCGGGATCGACGACAACGGTGACCCGGTCTACTCGACCGAGGTCCTGAGTGCATTCGACGCCATCGTGGGTCCGCTGCGTATCGAACGCGAGAAGACCTATTCGGCGCCGTTCGCGACCCACCTGTTCAGCAAGGAGAACATCGAGCAGCCCGACGGCTCGACGGTGCGCGACTACCCGCGTCTCGTCTACGGCGGTGCGCATCTGGGCGACGACACTGATGGAAAGTGGGGCGACGTTGCGCTGCGCTACTACATCGGGATGATGAAATGGGCCGTCGTGGCGCTGCTGCTGTTGTGGGCATTCTGCGGCTTCCGCCTCGAGCGAATGCGCCAGCTGATGCAGGGGCGCTTCGACAATCCCTGGCATGTGGGGGCCTACACGCTGATCGGCGTCATGGCCGTGTTCGGCGGTTTCTGGGAACTGTCCGGCTACTACCACGTCCTCGGTACCGACAAGGTCGGCGAGGACGTGTTCTACCAGTCGCTGAAGAGCATCCGCACCGGCCTGGTCATTGGCACGCTGACGACGCTGGTCATGCTGCCGGCGGCGATCCTGCTCGGCATCATGGCGGGCTATTTCCGCGGCTGGGTCGACGACGTCATCCAGTACCTCTACACGACGCTGAACTCGATTCCCGGCGTGCTGCTGATCGCCGCCGCCGTGCTGATGATGCAGATCTACATGA
>JAGRGW010000405.1:7097-8619 GCA_020445315.1 Gammaproteobacteria bacterium | reverse complement strand
CCCGACGCCAACCTTGGCGAAGCGGCACTGGTGGAGGGCCTGCGGCTCTACCCGGTCGACCACCTGCTGACCGCCAGCGCACACCTCGCCGGCGCCGAACCCCTCGGGCCCGCCACGCCGCCGCTGCCCGCAACCACGATTGACGTCCAGGCGGACCTCGCCGACGTCTACGGCCAGCCGCTGGCGCGCCGCGCAATCGAGGTCGCGGCGGCCGGTCGACACAACCTGCTGATGATGGGCCCACCCGGCAGCGGCAAGTCGATGCTGGCCGCACGCCTGCCCGGGATACTGCCGCCGTTGAGCGACGACGAGGCGCTGCAGAGTGCCGCCATCCGTTCGGTGGCAGGACTGCCACTCGACCTCGACCAGTGGCGGCAGCGGCCCTACCGCAGCCCGCACCACACCTCGTCTGGGGTGGCCCTGGTCGGCGGCGGCGCGTCACCGCAACCGGGCGAGATCTCGCTGGCCCACAACGGCGTGCTTTTCCTCGACGAACTGCCGGAGTTCGACCGCCGCGCACTCGAAGTACTGCGAGAGCCGCTGGAGAGCGGTCGAATCCATATCGCGCGCGCCGGACGCCGGGCCGAGTTCCCGGCCGATTTCCAGCTGGTGGCGGCGATGAATCCGTGCCAATGCGGTTTCGCCAACGACCCTGCCCGCGCCTGCGCGCAGTGCAGCCCCGACCGCACCGCGCGCTACCAGCAGCGGGTATCAGGTCCACTGCGCGACCGCATCGACATCCAGATCGAGGTGCCGGCACTGCCGCGCAACGAACTCGTTGGCGGACAGCGCGGCGGCTGCGAGGACAGCGCAACCGTGCGTGACCGCGTCGCGCGCGCCTGGCATCGCCAGGTCGCGCGCCAGGGCGTTGCCAACGCACGCCTCGACCACGGCGGTATGTCCCGGCACTGCAAGCTCTCGCCGGGTGGCGAGAGACTGCTGGCGACGGCGATCGACCGACTCGGCCTGTCGGCACGCGCCTTTCACCGGGTCCTGCGTGTCGCGCGCACGGTGGCGGACCTCGACGCTTCCGACGGCATCACGGAACAACATGTCACCGAGGCCGTGGGCCTGCGCCGTCTCGACCGCGCCTGAGCCGAAGCAGGCATCGCCGGGAACGATATAATCCGCCACCCCGTTACCTCGCGCCCCTCGAAACCATGCTGCAGTTCGACAACGTTTCCCTTCGCCGTGGCCCACGCCTGCTGTTCGAGCGCGCGACGTTCCAGGTCCATCCCGGGCAGAAATGCGGCCTGACCGGGGCCAACGGCACCGGCAAGTCGAGCCTGTTCGCGATGGTCCTCGGTACGCTCGGCAGCGACACCGGCGACGTCCGGCGCCCGGCCGGCTGGGAGATCGCCCACGTCGCGCAGGAGATGCCGGCAACGACGCAGACAGCGATCGACTTCGTACTCGACGGCGACGGCGGGCTGCGGCGGTTGCAGCGCGAACTCGCCGATGCCGAGCAGGCGGCCGATGGCGAACGGATCGCCCACCTGCACGCAGAGCTCGATCACATCGG
>JAGRGW010000405.1:0-6918 GCA_020445315.1 Gammaproteobacteria bacterium | reverse complement strand
GATGCCGTTATCTGGCTCGAGACCTGGCTGAAGCAATACCGCGGCACGCTGCTGCTGATTTCGCACGACCGCGACTTCCTCGACAGTGTCTGCGACCACATCCTCCATATCGAGCATGAACAGGCGACGCTCTACGGCGGCAACTACAGCGCATTCGAGAGGGTCCGCGCCGAACAGCTGGCCAACCAGCAGGCGGCATACGAGAAACAGCAGCGCGAGATCGCGCATATGCACAGCTTCGTCGAGCGCTTTCGGGCCAAGGCGACCAAGGCGCGCCAGGCGCAGAGCCGGCTCAAGGCGCTCGAGCGCATGGAGCAGATCGCACCCGCTCACGTGGACTCGCCGTTCCACTTCGCGTTCCGGGCGCCGGCGAAGAATCCGCACCCGCTGTTGTCACTGGACGCGTGCGCAGCCGGCTACGACAACCAAGCGATCATCGACCGCGTGCGCCTGGTGCTGAATCCCGGTGACCGCGTCGGCCTGCTCGGCCCGAACGGCGCCGGCAAGTCGACGCTGATCAAGCTGCTGGCCGGCTCACTCGTGCCGCTGCGCGGTGAGCGTAGCGAGGCCAAGCACCTGGCGATCGGCTACTTCGCACAGCACCAGCTGGAACAGCTGCAGCCGGCACACAGTCCGTTGCAGCACCTGCAACAGCTCGATCCAGTGGCGAGCGAACAGGCCCTGCGCGACTACCTCGGCGGTTACGGCTTCAATTCGGACAAGGCGCTCGAACCGGTCGCACCGTTCTCGGGCGGCGAAAAGTCGCGCCTGGTGCTGGCTCTGCTGGTCTACCAGCGCCCCAACCTGCTGTTGCTCGACGAGCCGACCAACCACCTCGACCTGGAGATGCGCCAGGCACTGGCCACCGCGCTGCAGTCGTTCGAAGGCGCAATGGTGATCGTCTCGCACGATCGCCACCTGCTGCGCGTGACCTGCGACCGGCTGCTACTGGTGCATGGAGGCAGGGTGGACGAATTCGACCAGGAGCTCGACGACTACCCGGCGTGGCTGAACAGCCACGCCCGGGCGACGAGGGCAGCGGCGCAGCCAACGACCGAGGGCGATACCGCGGAACAGCGCCGCGAGCGCAAGCGCCAGGAAGCCGAACGACGCAAGCAGTTGCAACCGCTGAAGCAGGCTGTCAGCCGCTGCGAAGCGGAAATCGACCGCCTGCAGGCGCAGCAGGCCGAACTGGAACGCCAACTGGCCGACACGGCGCTCTACGTGGCCGAGCGCAAGGACGAACTGCAGGGCCTGCTGCGGGAGAAATCCACCGTCGACAACACGCTCGAAAACGCCGAGCTGGCCTGGATGGAGGCCGCGGAGGCGCTGCAGAATGCCGGCGGTTGACCGCAAACCTCGGTATGCCGCTCAAGATACTGCTGTTGATCGCCCTGATCATGGGCATTCGCTACCTGCTGGCGCCCGGCGAGGTCGAGCTGGGGCCGGGCGCGCGGGCGCCCGCAGAGCCGTACCAGTCAATGATCGACGATCAACGCCATTTCGAGCTGCACGGCTACCGGATCACGCCACTGGCCGAGTTCTCCATCAAAGCCAAGCTCCTGGCGCGCGAGGACTACCGCTTCGGTCGCGAGGCAGACCTGTCGCCGGTCGATTTTGCGCTCGGCTGGGGCCGGATGTCCGACGAGGCCGTGCTCGACGACATCGAGATCAGCCAGTCCGGTCGATGGTATCGCTGGCGCACAGCTTCGTTCCCGATTCCGCGTCGCGAGATCGAGACCCACAGCGCCAACATGCACCTGATTCCTGCCGACGAAGCGGTCGGTGACGTGATCGGCGCGATGCGGAAGGGCCAGGTCGTCGAATTGAGCGGATTTCTCGTCAGCGCGGACGCCGACGACGGCTGGCGCTGGGTCAGCTCGCTGTCGCGACAGGATACCGGCGGCAGATCCTGTGAATTGATCTACGTCCGTCGTGCGAAAATCGTGCGCGGTTGAAGCGGAAACCGACGGAGGCACCGATGACAGGCAGGACAAGCATGTTGCTGGCCGGACTGGCTGCGCTGATCGTGGTCGCCGTGCCGCTGTCGGATGCGGCGGAAGACGACCGCTCGCTGCTGCAGATCGTGACCACGGGCCTGTTCGGGCTGCTCGACGACGAAAAGCCGTCTTTGCCACCGCCGCAGACCCTGGACAGCGACCTTTACCGGGTCGAGGCCGAGACGATTGCCAACGGCCTCGAAAACCCGTGGGCGGTGGCCTTCCTGCCCGATGGCGGCTACCTCGTCACGGAACGTCCGGGGCGGCTGCGCCTGATCAGCGCGGCCGGCGAATTGCTCCCGCAGGCGGTCGGTGGGCTGCCGCCGATTGCGCAGGCTGGCCAGGGCGGCCTGCTCGACGTGGTACTGCATCCGGATTTCGCCACCAACCGCTGGGTCTACTTCAGTTTCGCCGAGGCCGGCAGCGGCGGCGTCGGCACTGCGGTCGCGCGCGGCCGGCTCAACGGCATGCAACTCGACGACACCGAGGTGCTGTTCCGCATGTCGAACAAGACCAGCAGCGGCCGCCACTTCGGCTCACGGCTGGTGTTCGACAACGCCGGCTACCTGTTCATCACGCTCGGCGACCGCGGTGACCGGCCCAGGGCCCAGGCACTGGACGACCACGCCGGCTCGGTCATCCGCCTGCATGACGACGGCAGCATACCGACCGACAACCCATTCAGCGGGCAGGCCGGCGTGCTGCCCGGGATCTACAGCTACGGCCACCGCAACCTGCAGGGGGCGGCGCTGCACCCCGTTACCGGTGAGCTCTGGACCCACGAACACGGTCCGCAGGGTGGCGACGAGGTCAATATCCCGCGCCCGGGCCTGAACTATGGCTGGCCGGTGATCACCTACGGTGTCGAATACGGTATCGGCACGTCGATCGGGGAAGGCACCGCCAAGGCGGGCATGGAGCAGCCGCTGCACTACTGGGTGCCCTCGATTGCGCCATCGGGCATGGCGTTCTACACCGGCGCGGCGTTTCCCGCCTGGCAAGGCAACCTGTTCGTCGGCGGGCTGAAATTCCGCCAGCTGGTGCGGCTCGAACTGGAAGGCGAACAGGTCACGCACGAAGAGCGTCTGTTCACCGGTGAACTCGGTCGTATTCGCGACGTACGCCAGGGACCGGACGGGCTGCTGTACCTGCTGACCGATGCCGGCAACGGCGAGCTGATCCGGCTGCGGCCGGCACTCTGAATCTTCCACGCGGCCCGATCGACGTGCGCACCCGACCATGAAACTCACGGACGACATCGATATCGGCGACGATGAGATCGAGTGGCAGGCAATCCGCGCCCAGGGTGCGGGCGGCCAGAACGTCAACAAGGTATCCACCGCGCTGCAACTGCGCTTCGATATCCCGAACTCGTCGCTGCCGGAGCGAATCAAGCAGAAGCTGCTGACCTCGAGCGATCAGCGCCTGTCCAACCGCGGCATCCTGACGATCAAGGCGCAACGTTTCCGTTCACAGGAGAAAAACCGCGCCGACGCGATCGAGCGCCTGCGCGAACTGGTCGCCGAGGCCGGTCGAACGGTCAAGCCACGGCGGCCGACCCGGCCGACCCGTGCCTCGCAGCAGCGGCGCATGGACAGCAAGTCGCAGCGCGGCCGCCTGAAAAAGCTGCGCCGTTCACCCGACGAATGAGCGGCAGGTTCGGCGCTAGTCCACCGTGAGCCGCCGCAGGGCGTCGATCAGGATCCCGATCGAGATGACCCAGAGCGAGGCCTTCAACAATCCGCGATAGGTCGCCATGTCGACCCGCTTGCGCACGCGGATGCCAAGCCACAACGCGGCAAGGATCAGCGGTAACCACAACAGCGCCAGGCCGACGACGTCGAGGTCGAAACGCCCCTGGCTGATGAAACCCACGATCTGGCCGGACTTGCTGGTGATGAAGCTCAGGTTGAAGGTCGCGACCATCAACATCACGGGCATCTGCGTGTACAGCGCATAGGCGATGACCAGCGGCGCAAAGATGTTGACGACGCCGGCAAGCAGGCCCAGCAACGTGCCGAACAGTGCCATGCCCACCTTCGATATCCGCAGTGGCTCACGTCCACCGTGCAGGTGGTCGCTGACGAGGTACCCGATCAGCACCGCGGCCAGCAGGAAACGGAACGGCTCCGGGTCGACGGTCAACAGCAGTTGCGTGCCGAGGAAACTGCCGACCACGGTAAAGGCCGGAATCGGCCAGTAGTCGCGCAGCGCCTCGCGCCAGTGATGCTCGGACAGGATGCTGACCAGGTTGATCGACACCGTCGGCACCAGCGTCAGCAGCACGGCAGTGCGCAGGTCGAAGCCGAACACCAGCAACGGCGTCGACAGCAGCGGAAAACCGAAGCCGAAGGCGCCGTGGACAAACGCCGACAACAGGCTGACAACGACGAAAAGCAGCTCGTTGTCCAAGGTTTCTTACCCCCTCGCGGCACGACCGCGCCGTGGAATAGCCGGCCAACCGGGGCGGGTATCGCCACGAATAAGAATGTTATTCGCCAAATCGGTAACGGGGTTCGCACAACCGCGCTTCCTGCGATTAAAATTCCGCGCAGCCGAGATCTTCCCCGCTTCGAATCTGAGAGGTTATCCGATGTTGTCGGAAGAGAATGATAAAAAAAGCCGTGAACGACGCGGCAAACTGGAACGTGTGCCACCCGAACTGCGCAATCGCCTGAATCCCGACCAGTCGATCACGCTGCGCATGATCCGCCGGTTCGGTTGGGAGCTGGCCTTCGTGCGCCATCCCATCTTCGAGCCTTCGGTGCCGGTGGTGCAGAGCCCGGACGGGCAGCGATGCGCCATCATCATGGACGACGGCGAACTCGACCTGAATCCCTGTATCGCGATGCGTTAAGGCACCCGGTCCGGATCGGCCAGCAGGCGGCGGATGCCGTCGATGCCGAGCCGGCGCAGGTGCGCGATATTGCGCTGCGGAATACGCTCGGGGTGATCCACCCCGGCAAGCACGGCGGCGAGTTCGCGCTCGCGGATCAGGTGAAACAGCGGCAAAGGCGACCGGTTGCTGTAATTGGACGGGTCATCGGCCGCGACCCCGTCGAAGCAGTACTGCGGATGAAAGCTGGCGACCTGGAATTCGCCCTCGAGCCCGGCCTCGCTGACTGCCCTCTCCATGACCTCGAGCCCGTCGAGATAATCGTCGAACACCGACAGCGCGTCGGTCAGGATCAGTATGCCCGTCTCCCAGGACCCGGCAGCATCGTCGACCAGTTCCTGTAACAGCTGCAGGAAATCGACGTACACGCCGTCGAGCGCCTGCGCCTCGCAGACACGGAACAACACGCGCCCGGCACGGTAGGGCGCCGCCGCGAACGGGCACAGGTTCTCGCCAATGACGAGGCGCTCCAGCCAGTGCCGGGTTCGCTCGATGGCGATGTCCGCGCTAGACACGATGCGCCGCCGGCGTCACGCCAGTACCTCGACGGCCATACCCTGCTCGAGCACGGCCTGATGATCGTGGACCAGGTTCTGACCGAAGTAGACCTTGTTGTCACGCCGGCGGTAGGTCATCAGCGTGGCCAGCGGCTCTCGACCGCGCTCGCCGGTTGCCGGATCGATCGTCGGGATGATGCAACGCGAACACGGCTTGGCGACGCGGAACTCGATCGGCCCGATCCGGATTCGACGCCAGCTGTCCTCTTCGAACGGCTCGCAGCCGCTGACCACCAGGTTCGGCCGGAACCGGATCATGTCCACCGGCTGTTGGAGACGCGCGTTGAGATCGGTCAGTGAGGCCTCCGAAATCAGCAGGAACGGGAATCCGTCGGCAAACCCGACCTGGTCCTGCGCCGCCGCGAACGCCGGGTCGACCGGCCGCACGATGTCGTCGGGAAAGCGGACCAGTTGGCAGGACGTGTCCAGGAATGCGCTGAGCCAGGCATCGGTGGCCGGATCGACGCGCTCGCCGACGACATCGTCGGACCAGACGGTGACACGGCGCCGCTCCGCGCCGTTCACCCGCGGGCTGAGCGGCGCCATGCCCTCCGCGTGCAGCCACAGCTCACCGTCGCCATCGATCTCGACGTCGACGAGGCTCATGCGAGCCTGCTGGCGCTGGCTGAGAAAGCGCCCCTCGGCATCGACGACCATCCACTGGCGGTCGCCGACGAACCCGCGCGGACCGACGGCCAGCTGCGCGAAGCCCTGCCCGCGCAACGACTTGACCGGGTAGCGGTAGAGAGCGGTCAGCCGTTTTTCAGCCATGGGATTCTCCTTCCGAATGCGCATCGGCCGGCCGCGGGGTGAACGGGGCACGGACAACACGCCCGGCACGCTCAACTTCCACGCCCGGCTGCCGCCGTTACTGTTCGAGCCATCAAAAGCAGGGAGACAACATGGAGCTCGCCCCCTATCTGCGCCTCATGGTACAGCGCAACGGTTCCGACCTGTACTTCAGCACCGGTGCGAAGCCGCACATCAAGATCTCCGGCCAGACAGTCCCCATCGGCGACACCTCCCTGGCGCCGGGCGAGGTCAACGAGCTCGCCTACTCGATCATGAGCGACGACCAGATCCGCGAGTTCGAGGGCACGATGGAATGCAACCTGGCGATCTCGTTCAACCAGCTCGGCCGCTTCCGCGTCAACGTGTTCCGCCAGCGCGGTGACGCCGCGATGGTCATCCGCTTCATCAAGTCCGAGATCCCGAGCATCGAGGAACTGAACCTGCCGCAGATGCTGAAGAAGCTCATCCTGGAGAAGCGCGGCCTGATCCTGGTCGTCGGCTCGACCGGTTCCGGCAAGTCGACGACGCTGGCGTCGATGATCGACTACCGCAACCAGAACCTGACCGGGCACATCCCGTCGATCGAGGACCCGATCGAGTTCCTGCACGAACACAAGAAATCGGTTGTCAACCAGCGCGAGATCGGGCTCGACTCGATGTCCTACGAGAACGC
>JAGRGW010000404.1 GCA_020445315.1 Gammaproteobacteria bacterium | reverse complement strand
CCCGGCTGATGCCGTCGACGGTGTAGTAAGGATTCGTATACGAGACCTGGTAGTGCTTGTTGGCGCTGCTGGTCTTGAGCGCCAAAGCCACTTTCTTGCCGGTGCCGGCAAAGTTCTCCTGGTTGATCGAGGCGTTCAGCACGATACCGTCGGCCTGCGAGAAGCCGATGCCCGCGACCAGCGAGCCGGAAGGCTTCTCGGACACCGCGACATTGATATCCACCTCGTCGGCGGAACCCGGTACAGCCGGCGTCTCGACGGATACCGATTCAAAGTAGCCGGTCCGTTGGGCTCGCTCGCGCGAAAGCTTCAGTTTTTCTCCCGAGAACCACGCCGCCTCCATCTGCCGGAACTCGCGGCGCACGACTTCGTCACGCGTGCGGGAATTGCCCCGGATGTTGATCCGGCGGACGTAGGCCCGTTTGCCCGGGTCGACGAAGAAGGTGATCGCCACCGTCTTGCTGTCCTCGTCGATCTCGGGAATGCTGTTGACGTTGGCGAACGCATAGCCCTGGTCGGACAACTGGGCCGATATCCGGTCGCTACTCTCGACGATGGTCTTGCGATCGAAGAACTGGCCACGGCGCAGGTGGATCGACGGAAAGTAGACGGCGGGGTCGCCGACGATATCGCCGGCCAGGCGGATATCACTGATGGTGTAGACATCGCCTTCGCTGATGTTGATCGTGATGTAGATGTCGTGCTTGTCGGGCGTGATCGTGACCTGGGTCGACTCGATCTTGAAGTTCACGTAACCGCGATCGAGGTAAAACGAGCGCAGCGTCTCCAGGTCTCCGGACAGCTTGGGTCGCGAATACTGGTTGTCCTTCGTGAACCGCGACAGCCAGCCGCCAGTCGACAGCACGAACGCGTCGAGCAGTTCTTCCTCGTCGAACGACCGGTTGCCGACGATGTTCAGGCGCCTGATCAGGGCCGTTTCGCCCTCGATGACGTCAATGTCGATCGATACCCGGTTCCGTTCCAGCGGCGTAACCGTCGATGTCAGCTGCACCGCGTATTTGCCCTGGTTGAAGTACTGGCGCTCGAGTTCCTGCTCGATGCGCTCCAGTACCGAGCGGTCGAACGTCCGCCCCTCGGCCAGGCCGATATCCTTCAGACCCTCCTTGAGGGCGTCGGTGTCGATCGACTTGTTACCGGAAAAACCAATCTCGGCGATCGCCGGCCGCTCCGTGACAACGACGACGAGCATCTCCCCCTGCTGCTCCAGACGCACATCCTTGAAGAATCCGGTCTTGTACAGGGTGCGGATCAACTCCGCGGTCTGGTCGAAATCGATGGTGTCGCCGGGACGTACCGGCAGGTAGTTGAAAACGGTGCCGGCGGTGATGCGCTGCAAGCCCTCGACGCGGATATCAGAGACACGGAAACCGGCGGACAGCGACTGCGCGGAGAGACCGAGCAACAAAGCGACGCCACACAGTAGAGCCCTGATATGCAATTTCCGTTACACCGTTCGTCAGAAAACCGTGGTCTGCGACCACACGAGATCAGTCGCTCCAAGCTTCGGGATTATAAGGTATTAACCGGCCGATCTCACCGACTTCATGGCACCCGCCCGACGATTCGCGATGGCGCTGCTTCGACTGGCGGCGCGGGCCGCGATGACCGGCGACACCCATGACGCCACAAAGCCTGTTCCGGGGTCAATCGAACAACCGCAGGATATCGACGTAGAAGGCGACTGACATCAGGCTCAACAGCATGAACAGGCCGATTTTCTGTCCCTGCAGCATGGCCTGCTCGGACAGCGGCGAGCCCTTGACCGCCTCGATCGCGAAAAACAGCAGGTGGCCGCCGTCGAGTACTGGGATCGGCAACAGGTTGAGCACGCCGAGGCTGATGCTGACGATGGCCAGGAACTTGATGAAATAGACCAGGCCGATGCTCGCTGTCTTGCCGGCGGCATCAGCGATCGTGATCGGACCGCTCAGGTTGTGGATCGACGCCTGCCCGGTCAACACCCGCCAGATCACCTTCAGCGTCAGCACCGAGTACTCCCAGGTGCGCGCAAAAGCTGCCGGCACGGCCTCGAACAGGCCCAGGCGGTGATTGACCCGGTAATGCGCCATCAGGGCCGGGTCGACCTCGTTCGAGGCGCCGATGCGACCGATCACCTGGTCCTCGCTGGCATGAGGCGCCGGAGTAATCGAAACCCGCTGCTCGCGACCGTCGCGCTCGATCACCAGGTCGATCGCGACGCCTGGCCGTGCCTGGACGTACTTGACCCAGCGCGACCAGTCACCGATGGCGGCGCCGTCGGCCGACACGATACGGTCTCCGGCCTTCAGCCCGGCTGCGTCCGCCGCCTCGCCGGACAGGACGCTGCCGATCACCGGCGGAATCTGCGGACGTTCGGGCGCGAGGCCGACATGGCCGAGCAGGTCCCGGGTCTCGGCAAGGTCGCCGATTTCCGACGACGGCATCCGGCGCGTACGCTCGATCCCGTCGCGGTCGCGAACCAGGATCTCGAGCGACGGCGCGCCGATGGAGGCAGTTGCCAGTTCCTGCAGCGCCAGCGACCAGGTCGGGGTGCGTTGACCGTTGATGGCGACGATCTCGTCGCCGGCCTGGATACCGGCACGCTGCGCCGGCGTGTCCGGCACCACCTCGCCGATCAACGGGCGCAGGCCGGTCTCACCCAGGGTCAGAACCAGCCAGAAGGCGACGATGGCGAACAGAAAGTTGAACAGTGGCCCGGCGACGACGACAGCCGAACGGACCCACAGCGTCTGCCGGTTGAATGCGCGATGTCGCTCGTGCTCGGCAACAGGCCCCTCGTGCTCGTCGAGCATCTTCACGTAACCGCCCAACGGGATCGCGGCGATCACGTACTCCGGATCGTCCGGTGTCGCCTGCCGCCGCCACAGCGGCCGGCCGAAGCCGATCGAGAACCGCAGCACCTTGATGCCGAGCCGGCGGGCGACCCAGAAATGCCCGAATTCGTGCACCGCGACCAGCAGTCCGATCGCGACAATGAACGCCAGCACTTTGAGCAGCAGGTCTTCCATGGTGCCTCAGACCAGCCGGGCGGCGTGTTGTTCCGCCAGCGCACGCGCCGCGCGGTCGGTTTCGAGCAGTCCGTCCAGACTTTCCGCAAGGCCATGGTCGTAGGACTGCAGCGTCCGTTCGACGACCTCGGCGATCTGGGTGAAGCGCAGGCGCCGGTCGAGAAAACGCGCCACCGCGACCTCGTTGGCGGCGTTCAGCACGGCCGGGGCGGTCTCCTCGCCCCGCAGCGCATCGAAGGCGAGGCGCAGACAGGGGAAGCGCGCCAGGTCCGGGGCCTGGAAATCCAGCCTGGCCACCTCGAACAGGTCGAGGTCGGCGACGCCGGCTTCGTGGCGATCGGGCCAGGCCAGTGCGTGGGCGATCGGCGTCCGCATGTCCGGGTTGCCGAGCTGGGCCAGCACCGAGCCATCCGCGTACTGGACCATCGAATGTATGACGCTCTGCGGGTGCACGACCACGCGGATCCGGTCTGCGCCGGCATCGAACAACCAGCGCGCCTCGATAACCTCGAGCCCCTTGTTCATCATGGTCGCCGAATCGACCGAGATCTTGCGCCCCATGTCCCAGTTCGGGTGCGCGCAGGCCTGTTCCGGCGTCACCGCGTGCAGCTCTTCGAGCGAGCGCTCGCGGAAAGGGCCGCCAGAGGCCGTCAGCAGGATGTGGCGCACGCCGACTGTTTCGAGGCCACGCCGGAAATCTGCCGGCAGGCACTGGAAAACGGCATTGTGCTCGCTGTCGATCGGCAACAACTCAGCGCCATGCTGCTCGACCGCGGCCATGAACAGGCCACCGGCCATGACCAGGGATTCCTTGTTGGCCAGCAAGATCCGTCGACCCAGCCGCACCGCGGCCAGCGTGGGCAATACGCCGGCGGCGCCGACGATCGCCGCCATCAGGTCGCTGGCTTGAGGGTGGGTGGCGACGGCCTCGAGCCCGTCGGCGCCACTCATGACCTCGATCCGGCTGCCCGCATCCGCCAACCGCCGCGCCAATTCGCGGGCACTGCCGGCATCGGCCATTGCAACCAGTTCCGGCCCGAAACGGGTGCACTGCGCGAACATGCCATCGACGTCGGTATTGGCGCTCAACGCCACCACGCGGTAGCGCTCCGGGTGCCGCGCGACCACGTCGAGCGTGCTGAGCCCGATCGAGCCGGTCGAACCGAGGATCGCGACCCCTCTCACGCGCCGAACCCGATCAGGCCGACACCGAGACCGAATACCGGGGCGGCGGCCAGCAGGCTGTCGATACGGTCGAGCATGCCACCATGGCCCGGCAGGAGATTACCGCTGTCCTTGACGCCGGCCTCGCGCTTGAGCCGGCTCTCCCACAGGTCACCGCCGATCGAGACGGCGGTAACCAGCACGCACAGCAGCACCAGCGGCAGCATTGGCGGGCTGCCGACCCACCCGCTGAATGCCAGTGCCGCGGCACTCAGTGCAACCCCGACCGCCGCGCCAACGGCGCCGGCCCAGGTCTTGCCTGGGCTGACAAACGGCGACAGCTTGCGCCGGCCGAATGCACGCCCGGCGAAGTAGGCCCCCGAATCCGCCACCCACACCAGCACGAACAGGAAAAGTACCAGGCGAGGACCGTGCGATCCGGTGCCGTGCAGCACGACGATCGACATCCAGGCAGACAGCAGGACAACGCTGCCGAGCATCAGCACGGCAATCCGCGGTCCCTCCACGCGGGCGAGTTCGCTGCGCCGCGACAGCAGCAACAGCGTGGTGCCGATCCACCAGGCCGTCATCAGCCATTGCAGCGGCTCGATCAGCGATGGCTGCCGCAGTTGCCACGCAAGTACCATCACCGCGGCGATGCCACCGACAAAAACGGGCCGCGCCGGCCCGGCGGGAAGGTCAACGAGCCGGGCCAGTTCCCAGGCACCGACCAGGATCATCGCGCCAACGGCAATCGCCAGGCTGCGGGTGTCGAGCAGCAGGATGCCGGCAACCACCAGCGGCACCAGGACCATTGCAGTCAGCAGGCGCTGCCACAACATCAGTCTTCGAGCTCCACCTGGGCACCGGTACGGCCGAAGCGTCGTTGCCTCCCACCAAACGACAGCAATGCCCGCTTCATCTCGGCCGCATCGAAATCCGGCCACAGCACCGGCGTGAAGTAGAGTTCGGTGTAGGCGCAGTGCCACAACAGGAAGTTGCTGATGCGCTGGTCGCCGCCGGTCCGAATGAACAGGTCCGGGTCGGGCTGACCGGCCAGCAGGGTCGCGTTGGCCAGCATCGCCTCGTCGATATCGGCAGGGTCGAGTTCCCCGCGCGCCGCTGCGGCCGCGAGACTGCGGGCAGCCTGCGTGATGTCCCAGCGCCCGCCGTAATTGGCCGCCACCTGCAGCAGCATGCGGCGATTACCGGCGGTCGCCTCTTCCGACGCCCGTATCCGCTTCTGCAGTTTTTCGGGAAAGGCGGCGATATCGCCGATCACGCGCAGGCGGATGTCATTCGACTGCAGGCGCCTGACCTCGCGCTGGAGCGCGGTCAGGAAGAGTTCCATCAGCAGGTTGATCTCGGTCTTGGGCCGGCGCCAGTTCTCGCTGCTGAACGCGAAAATCGTCAGCACCTCGACGCCGTGCTCGATGCAGACCTCGATCGTGCTGCGCACGCTGTTGACCCCGGCGCGATGACCGGCATGCCGCGCCTGGCCGCGTTTCTCGGCCCAGCGCCCGTTGCCGTCCATGATGATGGCGACATGCCGCGGTACCGGGGCCGCCCGTGCGCCTGCGTTTTCCGTGTCGGCGTCGTCGGTCATGCAGCCAACCCGTGATGTCAGACCGACATCAGGTCTTTTTCCTTCTTCTCGAGAATCTCGTCGATTTCCTTCACGTGCTGGTCGGTCAG
>JAGRGW010000403.1 GCA_020445315.1 Gammaproteobacteria bacterium | reverse complement strand
GCCACGACTGGAAGGTTGCCATGGGGCTGCCGGGCAGCGACGTCGTGCGCGCCAAGCAACAGGTCGAGCAGGCCAACGGCAGCAACGGTGTACCCTGGATCGGTGGTCAGGCCGGCGGACAGCACCAGGCCCCGCTGCGCTTCACCGGTGACATCGTCGCCGCCGGCTACAACCTGCACCTGAACCGGCCGCTGACGGCGACCGACCCGGTCCCGGTGACCGACACGACCCGGCTCGGGGCGATCTGGGCCTCGCCACAGGCGGCCCGCGACTGGGCCGTCGATGTCGTTGGCGAGAACATCGCGACGACCTGCGACACCTGCCGCAAGGACAGTATCCCCGGCGCCGGGCTGCTGCCGAAGCTGTACGAGGAGTCTGATACCGTTGCAGCCCAGTTGAAGCGACTGGTCGACGGTACGGCACCACCAACGCGCGAGGAACTCGACCGAATAAGTGCACCCGGTGTCGTCATCACGCGCCAGGTCGTCGAGGCCATCCGCGACATGCCGAACACTGAGCAACCGTTGATCATGCATCGCCTGGTCGCAGAGATCAGTGCAGCACGCACCATCGAAAAGGCCCTTTATGCCCGCCGGCTGCTGCTGACCGGCCGCCAGGTCCCGGAGGTCTACGCTACCACCGTCGCGCGCGAGCATGCCGAAGCAGCCGTCACCGAACTCGATCGCGAGATCGACAACCTGTTGTTTGAGACCCGGGTCCGGCGCGAAGTGGTGTCGGATACCGTCGCCGTCCTGCTGCAGCGGGCCGCGGCACGGCGGCAGTCATCCCTCCAGGTCCCGCAGGTGTCGCCAGTCGATCCCCGCCCGCTGAATCGTGGCCGTGTCCAGTAGACCTGGGACAAATTTCAGAACGGGCATCATCAGCCTGTCGTTGTTGGCGCTCCTGCTGACGGTCGGACTGGGTGTCCTGCTGTGGCAGGCCGTCCAGTTGTCCTCGGTGGCGACTGTCGCCGACAAGATCGACACCATCAGACCCTGGGCAACCGGTATGCGACTGGCGCTCATCGGCCTGGTCGCGATGGCCTGGCCAAAGGTCGTCAAGCTTGCACAAAAAGCTGGTCACCTCCGCGCAAGCCACGGCCAGTATCTGCTGGCACAACGCTGGCGACTCGCCGGCTGGCTGCTCGTCATCGAACTGGTGCTGGGGCAGGGCCTGCTCACCCGACTGTTCACCTATGTACGGGCGCCGATCGCATGAGTGTCGACAGCTACCTCGA
>JAGRGW010000402.1 GCA_020445315.1 Gammaproteobacteria bacterium | reverse complement strand
GCGGAGAACATCGGCGCGCGGCGGCTGCACACGGTCATGGAGCGGTTGCTCGAAGAGGTGTCGTTCATGGCGCCGACCTACGCCGGCAGGGCCATCGTCGTCGATGCCGCCTACGTCGACCGCAACCTGTCGGAACTGGCCGAAGACGAGGACCTGACGCGCTATATTCTCTAAGCCCACGTGCGGGCGGAGCAGCCGGCCGGCGGGCAATCCCAACGACTTGGCCTTACGCTCGTTGGTTCGAGGACCAGCGTCGAACCGTGGCGATTTACGTCAGCGCGTTGATGGTCTTGACCGCGTACCGGGGAATCGTCTCGTCGGCGGTGATAATTTCCAGGCCCTCGGCCTGCGACTGCGCAATCAGCATCCTGTCGAATGGATCGTGGTGATGCTGCGGAAGGTCACCGGCCCGTTCACCGTGGAAAAAACTGATCGGCAGTTTGTCGAAACCCTCTTCTTCGACGATTGCATCGAGATCGTCCGGTGCATCGAGTTTGCCGATTGATTTCTTGATCGAGATTTCCCACGCCGTGGCGGCGCTCACGAATACCTGGTTCTGCGCGTTCGCTATCAGGCCACGGGCCTTGGCGCCAAGCTGTCGATCATCGGCGAGCCACCAAAGGAACACATGTGTATCGAGCAGAAGCCGTCTCATTCGCCGGCCTCGAAATCATCGATGACGGCGGCAGGCGTGGCGTCAAAATCCGGGGCAATCCTGACCTGTCCCGCCAATCTGCCAGGCACCCTTTCCTTCCGCGTCTCTTTATGAGGCAGCAGGTCCAGGTATGGCTTGCCGGCCTTGGCGATGACGACGCGCTCGCCTTTCCAGACCAGTTCGCCCAGCTCTGAGAGCCTGGACTTCGCCTCGTGCATATTGACTTGCTTTGTCATGACGTGAGTTTCAAGGATACCGCCGAATAGATTAGCTAAGTTTAGTCTAGCCACACTTACTGTCAACGACCGGTAAGCCTTTTCGAGTCCGACCAAGCGGTTGCGCCCGGGTTACCACCCGAAGGTCTCCAGAACGCATACGTCTGACTGCCGCAGCGCACCTGCCGCCGAGGCCAGGCACCGACGGATCAACCCGACCGGACACCGGTACCCAAGCTTGACGCACGTCAAGCAACCGGGCGCTGAACCTTGCCGCCGGCTGACGCCGTATTCACTCTAGTCCGGTCAAGCAACAAAACCCTGAACGACCCACCGCAACGGGGGCAGGCATGACTGCGCAGCAGGTGACCATCGACGGCAACGAGGCTGCGGCCCGTATCGCCCACCTCACCAACGAGGTCATCGCGATTTACCCGATCACACCGGCCTCGCCGATGGGCGAACTGGCCGACGACTGGTCTTCGCTGCAACAGACCAACCTGTGGGACACGGTGCCGCAGGTCATCGAGATGCAGAGCGAAGCCGGCGCCGCCGGCGCCATCCACGGCGCGCTGCAGGCCGGCGCGCTGGCGACCAGCTTCACGGCCTCGCAGGGCCTGCTGCTGATGATCCCGAACATGTTCAAGATCGCCGGCGAGCTGACCCCGACGGTGCTGCACGTGGCCGCTCGCTCGGTCGCCGCACAGGCGCTGTCGATCTTCGGCGATCATTCCGACGTCATGACCTGTCGCGGCACCGGCTACGCGATGCTGTGCGCGGCCGACGTACAGGAGGTGCACGACTTCGCCCTGATCACGCAGGCCGCGAGCCTGGCCGGGCGCATCCCGTTCGTCCACTTCTTCGACGGCTTCCGCACCTCGCACGAGGTCGCCAAGATCACGCCGCTCGGACGCGACGAGGCGCGCGCGATGATCGACGAGGACCTCGTCATCGCTCATCGCCAGCGTGCGCTGTCGCCCGACAGCCCGGTCCTGCGCGGTACGTCGCAGAACCCGGACGTCTTCTTCCAGGGCCGCGAATCGGTCAACCCCTACTACGCGGACCTGCCCGCCATCGTCGAGCAGACGATGGCCCGGTTCGGCCAGCTGACCGGCCGCCGTTATCGCCTGTTCGACTACGTCGGCGCCGATGACGCCGAGCGGGTCATCATGCTGATGGGCTCCGGCGTCGGTGCGGCGCAGGAGGCGGTGGAGACGTTGCTTGTGCGGGGTGAAAAAGTCGGGCTGGTCAAGGTGCGCCTGTTCCGGCCGTTCTCGCCACAGCACCTCGTCGACGCCCTGCCGACCAGCGTCCGTGCGGTGGCCGTTCTCGACCGCACCAAGGAACCCGGTGCCGACGGCGAGCCATTGTACAAGGATGTCCTGACCGCGCTGTACGAACACCGCGGCCGCTTTCCCGGGCTGGACAAGATCATCGGCGGCCGCTTCGGCCTGGCGTCGAAGGAATTCACCCCCGGCATGGCCGCCGCCGTGCTCGCCGAACTCGACCGGGCGACGCCGAAGAACCACTTCACGATCGGCATCCACGACGATGTCAGCCACACCAGCCTCGACTGGGATGCCGGCTTCACGCCCGACGCGGCGACCGGTGTGACCCGCTGCGTGTTCTACGGCCTGGGTTCCGATGGCACCGTGTCGGCGAACAAGAACTCGATCAAGATCATCGGCGAGGACACGCCGCTGCAGGTCCAGGGCTACTTCCAGTACGACTCGAAGAAGGCCGGTGCCGTCACCGTGTCACACCTGCGCTTCGGCGCCGACCCGATCCGCTCGACCTACCTGGTCGGTCGCGGAGAGGCACAGTTCGTCGCCTGCCACCAGCCCAATTTCCTGACCCGCTTCGACATGCTCGACCGCGCCGCGCCCTGCGCCCGGTTCCTGCTGAACACCCCGCTGCCGCCCGACCGCGCCTGGGCCGGGCTGCCGCGCAAGGTGCAGCAGCAGGTTATCGACAAGGGCCTGTCGCTGCACGTCGTCGACGCCTACGGTATCGCCCGCGATGCCGGCATGGGGCGGCGCATCAACACCATCATGCAGGTCTGCTTCTTCGCGCTCGCCGATGTCATCCCCATCGACCAGGCGGTCGTGCGGATCAAGGAGAGGGTGGAGAAGACCTACGGCCGCAAGGG
>JAGRGW010000401.1 GCA_020445315.1 Gammaproteobacteria bacterium | reverse complement strand
AATGCACGCAGGCGCGCAGGATCCGATCGGCTTCTTGGCCGTCAGCGGTGTCGCGAATATGGGCGGCGAGGGCGGTCTGCATGTGAATTTGTTCGGCGGTGGCTCAGGCCAGTGGTTGACAATGCCCGAGTTTAGCCTGCTTCGCTGCACGATGCGGCGTGCGATTTGTAGCGGTATTTCCCGTCGAAAAAGGGCGTTACCGGGAACCTGCTCAATGGTACAAAACAATGATGAAACTGCCTGAGGCGCTGCGCCGGCGGCTGTCTCCGGCCCGGCGCCTGGAATGGTACCCGCCATTCAGGGCCATGCGGGTGCGTGTGCTCGAATTGGGCGAAGACGGACGGTGCATGCGCCTGCTGTTGCCGCTGGCGGCGAATCGCAACCCGGGTGGCGGCATGTTCGGCGGGGCGATGGCGTGCCTGGCCGACCCGATCGCCGCGCTGGCGTGCAACCGCGTGTTTCCCGGTCACCAGGTGTGGACGCGAGACCTGCAGCTGGATTTTCGGCACGAGGGACGCAGCGACATGGAACTGCGTTTCGATTTCGAGCCGGCGCTCGAACGCGCCATCGGCGGCGAACTCGCGGCACGTGGCCGGGCAACGCCGTCGTTCGATTACGGCTTTTTCGACAACCAGGGCCGGCGCTGCGTGCAGGTGCACTGTCGCGTCGCCATCCGGCCGCTGCACTACCGGCCGTCGGCACGAAACGAACAGGAGTGACTTCATGACAAGCACAATCGACGGACCCGACATGGAGCTGAGCAGTGGCATCGCCGCGTTCGAATCCAAGCAGTTCACGACCGCGACGCGGATGCTGGCGCCACTGGCCGAACAGGGCAATGCCGAGGCGCAGTACCGCATGGCGATCATGGCCCAGAACGGTCTCGGCATGGTCGAGAACCAGCTGCTCGCCTATCGCTACATGAAAGAGGCGGCCGAGGCAGGCATGGGCCTGGCCCAGCACGGACTCGGCTTCATGTTCATGCAGGGCGAATGTGTCGAGCAGAATGCCGCCAAGGCGCTCGAGTGGTTTTCCCGGGCCGCCGATCAGGGCCTGCAGGGGGCGATGACGACGATCGGCATGATGTATCGCGAGGGCAACGGCGTCGAGCGCGACGAGGAAAAGGCGCGCGAGTGGTTCCGCAAGGCCGGGTTCGACGATTTCTGAGCCGCCGCGCAGGCCGGCTCAGTCGGGGTTTCCGATGATGCCGGCCAGCAGTGCCTGCCAGCGCGGCTGCAGCCGCGTTCCCGACCAGGCCGCGACATCGACCGGGGGTGGCATTTCACCCGCCAGCCAGCATTGCAAGCGGTCTGCCAGCGCCGCCGGGTCACCCGGCGCGTAACGGTGCGTCGCCGGGTACTGTTCCCGGTAGCAAAGCCCGTCAGGTACCAGCGGTCTGGCCCCGCCGCTGGCCGCTTCCAACACACCCAGCCCCTCGAACTCGTGCACCGAGGTGCTGACGACGACCGAGGCGCGCGCCAGGGTGTCGCGGTAGGTTTCGCGTTCGACGCGGCCATCGAGCACGATGCGGTGCGACAGCCGGTCACGCAACTGCTGCAGCGCCGGGTGCGGCGGATCGGCGCGCCAGCCGAGCAGTGCCAGTTCGAACCGGACCCCGCGGGCGTCGAGGTCGAGCATCGCCGCGGTGAAGGTTTCCGGCGCCTTGTCGTATTCCCAGCGGTGGTTCCAGGCGATCAGCGGCGGTACCGGCTTCGCCGCCGGCGTGATGGGCTCGATCGGTACCGGGCAGACCGTCGACTTGTTCCGGATGCGTTCACAGACAGCGGCCGGCAGCTGGTCAGGCAGGCGGTCGAGCAGTGCCTGCACGCCTTCCAGAAACGCCTCGCGGTTGAATGCCGAGTTGAAGGCGACCTTGTCGGCTGCCAGCGCCCCATAGAGTTGCACCATCTGCGGGTCGACCGAGTCGAACTGGCCGGCCTGGCGCGGGTAGGCGAACTGGTTCTCGTGGAAGTAGTAGAGGGTGGGCACGCCGGCCAGTCGCGGGTGCAGGCCCTTCAGCGTCGCCAGGTCGACCATCGACGTCGCCACGATCAGCGCCGGCGGCTCCTGCGGCAGGGCATCGAGCCAGGACAGCGGGTTGCCACGAATACGCCAGCGGAAGTGGCGCCCGGGCAATTCGAGGCGCTGCCACGCGAAACCGGGCTGGCTGGCCAGCAGCCAGTCTGCCCAGGCGGCGTGGCTGGCGGCGCGGTAGGCGGACAGCAACAATGCTTGCGGTCTGGCGTCCATAATTCCGTTATCGGGGCGGGAATGGCAAAGACACCAGACAATGCGCATCGGCGCAAGGAGCTGTCATGCAAAAGTCGACAGGCGTTGTGATTGCGACGTTACTGTGTGGCCTGGTCATGCTGTGCCTGGCTGCGGTGGCGCCTGCCGATTCGTACGAGGTACGCCAGCGGGCGTTGTGGGACGAAGTGGCGGCGATGGTCGACTTGCTCGGTGACGACCTGGGGTTCAGGGCGTTGTCTCCGCCGGTCGTGGCGGCGCTGCACAAGGTGCCGAGGCACCTGTTCGTACCGGCCGGTCAGCGGGAAGATGCCTACGCCAACCGGCCGTTGCCGATCGGGCACGGCCAGACCATCTCGCAGCCGTTCATCGTCGCCATCATGACCGAGTTGCTGCAGATCGAACCGGGCGACCGGGTATTCGAGCTGGGAACCGGGTCGGGTTACCAGGCGGCGGTGCTCGACGCCATGGGCGCGGAGG
>JAGRGW010000400.1 GCA_020445315.1 Gammaproteobacteria bacterium | reverse complement strand
CCGGTTGCCAGCGCAGCCAGGTGGACGGGAAACAGCAAGGCATCGCGAATCTTCATGTATGCGGATCTTTCCGATGGATGCTCGGTATGGAATGTCGGCGAGTGTACCCCCTCGCTCACCCCGGCAAGGAGCGATGATGCCTGTCGGCGGCCATTCGGGGTATCGCTGCCGTGTCCCGGCGTGCCTGGCCGATCAAGACGCTGCATTTGGCGGTTTGTACTGCGCAAGGGCGGTGGCCAAGGCGCCGCGAACCGCGTCGCGCAGTGACGGTGGTGCGAGCACCTCGACGTCGCTGCCATGACGCAGTATCTCCATGAGCAGTTCGCGCGGCTGCGAATAGGGTACCTCGAGGATCAGGCCGTCACCGTCAGTAACGAGCCGCTGCTGTGGATGCCAGGTCTCGTCCCTGACCCAGCGCGCGGCATCGGCATTGAAGCGAAGCCTGGCCAGCTGGTTCGACTTGCCACCGAAGATACCGAATCCCGAGCCAATGGCGTTGTCGAGTCGGCGCGCAGCCACCCGCCTGGCGGCCTCACGGGTCGTTTCGACCTGCCGGATCGCGTCGAGCGCGAAAATCCGCAGGTCATCGGCGCGATGGCACCAGGCCAGCAGGTACCAGTTTTCGCGGTAGTGCAGCATGCGCTGCGGCGAAACCAGTCGCTCGCCGGCCTCGTTGCGGCTGCGCGTGAAGTAGAGCAGGCGCAGGCGTCTGCGGTTGATCGTCGCCTGCGCGATATCGGCAAAGCCGACGCCGTGCCGGCGGCGCGTGGACGAATGCAGGATCCGGATCCGGTCGATGATGGCCTGCGGGTCGTCGTTTGCGCTGCCGAGCATGTGCCTGATGCGTGTCGCCAGCGCCTCGGCCTGTTGTGACACGAAATCGGACTGCATGTCGCCAGCGAGTTGATGCATGACCAGCAAGGCGTGCAACTCGCTCTGGTTGAACCACAGTCCCGGCATCGAAAAGGCAGTGTCGCCGGTCGTCGAATTGCCGGCCAGGCGGTAGCCGCGCTGTTGCGCGCCCGTGCCACGCTGCCACAGCACCGGTGCGCCGAGGCGATCGCGCAGGTACTCGATGTCGCGTTTGAACGTGGCCCTCGAAATCTCGAGTTCATCGAGAAACCGCGCGATGGGTACTGGCTGCCGGCTGTTTTCGAGCAATTGGACGATACGGTAGATGCGTTCGGTCTGGCTCATCGCGTGATTTGTGGCTCACTCTGTGAGCCACTATAGGCCCTATCGTGCCCACATGACACACGACATCGGCGAGGACACCCATGCAGACCCCTGAGGCAAGCTGGCACGATCAACTCGAAACCATCGGTGCGGACCTGTTCCTGCGTTACCGCAAGCGGCTCCACGAGCCCGGTATCCTGTGGACGATGCGGGCGGAGCATCCCGGCCTGTCGCTGCCGGACCTTTGGTTCCGGCTGAGGGCCGGCCGACAGCTGCTGGCCGAGCGTAACGATTTCCGCGCGCTCGAAGCCGTTCGCAGCGGCGAATGGCAACGCCTGTTGCAGCAACGCAGGGCGAGGCGTGCCGACGACCGGCGCGGCGACGGCACTTCCCGGGTGCTGGTGAGGCTCGGCGAGGTGCTGGCGGTGGTGTTCGGCCTGTTGACCCTGACTGCCTGGTTGCCATTGGACAGCGGTCCGTGGGGTATTGTTGGCCCGGCGGCCATCGTCTACCTGCTATGGCGCAGACGCCGTTCTTGGGTTGACCACCTGCGACGACGGCCGGTGCAACCACCGGCCTGGCCCGATCCCGTTCAGTGAAGCAGGGCCGGGTGGG
>JAGRGW010000399.1 GCA_020445315.1 Gammaproteobacteria bacterium | reverse complement strand
CAGCTCAACTTCGTCCAGCACATCAAGACGCTGTTGAAAGTGAACGGCCGCGCCGCCGTCGTGCTGCCGGACAACGTGTTGTTCGAGGGCGGAGCAGGGGAGACCATCCGCCGCAAACTGCTGCACGAATGCGACGTCCACACCCTGCTACGGCTGCCCACCGGCCTGTTCTACGCCCAGGGGGTGAAGGCCAACGTGCTGTTCTTCGACAAGAAGCCGGCCAGTGAGACCCCGTGGACCCGCAAGCTGTGGATCTACGACCTGCGCACCAATATGCACTTTACGCTCAAGACCAACCCGCTGAAACGCGAGGACCTGGACGACTTCGTGAAGTGCTACGTCCCGGAGAATCGCCATTTGCGCGCGCCGACCTGGACCGATATGGATTCCGGCTCGGAGGCAGGATTGACGGACGGCGGTCGTTGGCGGGCCTACGACCACGAGGAACTGGTCAATCGCGACAAGGCCAGCCTCGACATCTTCTGGTTGAAAGACGAGTCGCTGGAAGAATCGGACAACCTGCCCGAACCGGGCGTGATTGCCGCCGAGATCGTCGAAGACCTGCAGGCAGCATTGGAGCAATTCAAGGAGATCGCCGCCGACCTGGGCGAGCAGACGGAGGCGGCCGTGGATGGCTGAAAAGCGCCAAAACTCGTGATTTCCACGAAAGCGGGAGTCCCGTCCTTATGGTGTCCGGGTGCTGTGAACGGCTGTTCTGACGCAACTGGTTGAGCTGGCGGCACGAAGGGGAAATACGACATGCCCAGTCTCAAGCAGGTAAAGGCGTTCGCGCACAACGTCGCTGATGCGTACCTCGGCACGCTGGGCTGGGTGGCCGATGACTACAAGAGCACCTGGCTTTACCGGGCGGCGCTGGACAGCGGGGTTCGGCACATCGAACTGGACATACTGCGGAAACGGATCGAGCCGCCGGACCTGCAGCACCACGCCGTGCTGCTGGCATCGCTGGACGGTGTCGACGAGCACTTCTTCAGCATGCTGGCGTCGCAGGACCTGGCGCCGGACACGGTCCGGTCGCTGGTGTTCCATTGCGCGTTTCCGTCACTGGCGCAGGAGACTGTGTCGATCGTCTGCACGCCGGTGGCAATCGACAGCGGCGGGGTCGAGCATCGCGGTGTGGCGGTGACGAAGGAGTACGGTTTCGAGATCCTGGCCAAGTGAGTCAGACGGCGGCTGGTGTGGCAGGGGTCAGGGCTGGATGAACATGGAAGACAGTTCTCCCGTCTGCGAATCCAAGATTTAACATAATATGTATTATGCGCAATCTAGTAGACCGGACCGCACGCATTATGGTACCGACGGATACAACGGTGGCAAATCGACGTCTGCCGGCTTTTCCCCCTTGGCTTGCGTCTCTGCACGTTTTATCTGCGGTTCGAGTTGCATCCACGTTTCGGTTCCACTCCACGAAGCATCGGCCTGTCCGTACAACTGGTTGTCGAGCGCATCGAGCATTTCCTGTGTCTGCTCCCCAAGTAGCGAAGCCAGCAGGTCCAGCCGCATGGGCCGCTGCTCGGGCCATCGCGTTTCGGCCCAGGCAATCAGCGCCTGACGAGCACGCCTCGGGTCATTGTCACGACAGGCGGTCTCGATGGCGTCGCGCTGGCGCCGCAGATGGCTTTTGGACGGTTGCTGCACGTCCGCACCCTTGCCTGCCGTGGCCTCCGTTGTGTCTGGCTGGCGTCGGCGGCTTCGTTCGCGCCACCACAGCCGCAACGCGAAGATCCAGGCGATCGCGAAACCCAACGTCAGCCAGGGCCACCAGTTCGTCGAAGACCCTGCGTCGATGCCACGAGGATCGGTCCCGGTGCTGGACCTGTCCGCGGCGATGTCTGCGGGCACGGGTTTCATGGCGCGATCCGGTTGTGTTTGGACGACATCGCGCCAGGCGGCGCCCACCGGTGCCGCTGCGCCGGCCGCAATCTGGATGGTTCGCGCCGGCAGTTGCGCGATGCGGGCCTGGTCGGCATTGACATCCCACCACGCGATGTCGAGCGCCGGAATCTCGAGTTCACCGGCTTTCGTCGGCACGATGGCGCTCTTGATCACTTTCTGCGCAACCAGGGCGTCGCCGTCTGCCTGCGTTTGTGCCTGCGGCTGGTCCGGGTAGGCATTGGCGTCGATCCCGGCAGTGATGTCGAGCTCCGGCAGCTGTTCGTCGCCGAGGCCGCGGGCGCGGATTGTGACGGTGCGCGTGACCGGCTCGCCGACACGATACGACGACGGATCGGGTGACCATTGTTCGGTCAGCGTCAGCGACTCGGCCGGCAGCCATGGCTGGGCGGTGCCCGGCGGCTGCGCCCTGACCTCCACGCTGCTGTCGGCGGCCCGCACCTGGATCGGGCGCGTCTGGCCGAACATGCTGCCCAGGCCGGCAAACGGATCGCGGCC
>JAGRGW010000398.1 GCA_020445315.1 Gammaproteobacteria bacterium | reverse complement strand
GGCGATCAGCTGGTACTCGACGGTTTCAAGGGGTATCCGCTGAACGTCCGGCCCTGGAGTCACCAGTTGCGCCAGCCGGTGTTCCTGACTACGGGTAATGCCGTTGTCGCGCGCGCGCCGCTGACCGGCTTCCTCCACCGCGACAACAACCTCGATACGCTCGGTCTCGATGAGCGCGAGGTCAACTGCGACAAGGGGAGCGGCGGTTGAGAGCCGGGCATGCCATGCAGGCGCTGGTCGCGGTCTCGGGTCGCGAGGTCGGCAAGTTCGTCCAGCAGCGGGGCCGGTTGCTGTCGGCGCTGGTTCGACCGGCGCTCTGGCTGCTGGTGTTCGCCGCCGGTTTTCAGAACGTGTTTGGTGTTGCCGTCATCGAGCCCTACGAAAGTTACGTCGAGTACCAGGTCTACATCGTGCCGGGGCTGATGGGCATGGTGTTGCTGTTCAATTCGATGCAGTCGTCGCTGGCCATGGTCTACGACCGCGAGATGGGCCTGATGCGGTTGCTGCTGACGGCGCCACTTCCGCGCTGGTACCTGCTGTTGGCCAAGCTCGCGGCTGGCACGCTGTTATCGGTGCTGCAGGTCTACGCCTTTATCCTGCTGTGCGCACTGTTCGGTATCGAGTTGCCGTGGCTCGGCACGCTCTACGCGCTGCCTGCCGTGATCCTCTGCGGCATGATGCTGGGCGCGCTGGGCCTGTTGCTGTCGGTCAGCGTCAAGCAGCTGGAGAACTTCGCCGGCACGATGAACTTCGTGATCTTCCCGATGTTTTTCATCTCGTCGGCGCTGTATCCCCTGTGGCGTTTCGAGGAAGCCGGCGCCAACCTGCTGTACCAGTTGTCGCAGTTCAACCCGTTTACGCATGGCGTCGAACTGGTCCGTTTCGCGCTGTATGGCAAGTTCAACGGCACCGCGCTAGCGGTTGTTGTCGGCAGTCTCATCGTCTTCTTTGCCCTGGCCGTCTGGGGCTACGACCCGCAGAAAGGGCTGGCGGCGCGTCGGGGCGCCAAGTCTTGAGGCCGCCGTGTTGAGGTGGGTGGTACCCGGGTGTTGGATGCCATTCGTTTGGTGTCTGAGCGGTGCGGTGGCTGCCGCGCCGGTTGACGACTGGCCAAGGTACGGCAACAACCTGGACAACCATCGGTTCAGTGCACTCGACCAGATCGACCGCGACAACGTCGACGAGCTGCAACTCGCCTGGCGGTTCGAGACCGGCAGAAAAGCGACATTTCAGTCCAGCCCGATCGTCGTTGACGGTGTGATGTACCTGACCACGCCGTACAACGACATCATCGCCCTGGATGCGGCGAGTGGTGACCCGCTTTGGCGTTATCGACATGACTTGAAACGGCGCAAGACCTGTTGCGGGCCGGCCAACCGGGGACCGGCTGTCGATCAGCGGCATGTCTACAGCGTTACGATCGACGCTCGCCTGGTAGCGCTGGACAGGGCGACCGGTCAACGCGTCTGGGATGTGCCCCTGGAGGTTCCTGAAGTCGGAGATGGCGAGCAGCTGTCCGCGGTGTTCGGTATTTCCGAGCTCGATGGTGCCGTCCAGACCGGCCAGTCGGGCTACAGCGCGAACATGGCGCCGCAGGTATTCGACGGCAAGGTGTTCGCTGGCATCACCGGAACCGGCTACGGACTGCACATGGAGGTCGACGAAGGCGGCGAGCGCCGCCTGTCGGTCGGCGGTATCTCGGGTGGTCACGGCCTGCGCGGTTTCATTGCCGCGTTCGATGCTGCGAACGGTCGCGAACTGTGGCGCTGGTATAGCGTGCCGGAGGAGGGTTGGGAAGGGGTATTGCGCGAGACCACGGCCGCGGGAGACGCGCTGAATCGAAACATTCGCCGGGAACGTGCGGACCTGGGGCGTTTCGCCGGGAGCTGGCGCTACGGTGGTGGCTCGATCTGGACCACGCCGGCCATCGATGCCGGGCGCGGATTGTTGTTTCTGGGTACCGGCAATCCGTCGCCGCAGATGGACGATACGACCCGCCCGGGTGACAACCTGTACACGGTCAGCCTGGTTGCACTCGACGTACATACCGGCGAGTTGCGTTGGCATTTCCAGCAGGTGCCGCACGATCGTTGGGGCTACGATGTCGCCAGTCCCCCGGTATTGTTCGATGTGGTCGACAAGGGACGTCGCGTGCCTGCCGTCGCGCAGGCCAGCAAGACCGGCTGGGTCTATGTCCACGACCGTCGCAACGGGCGTCTGATCCGGCGCTCGGCGCCACTGGTTGAGCACCATAACCTGTTCCAACCGCCGACCGAGGACGGCATACGTATCGTGCCAGGTGCGATCGGCGCGGTTTCCTGGTCGCCGACGGCGCTGGATCCGGCGACCCAGACGCTGTTCGTGGCCGGTATTCACCAGGCGTCTGATTACTTCCGTCGCGAACTCGAGCCAACCGCGGGTCGTCCCTGGGGCAGCTTCAGCTTTTTCAAGGCGACTGACGAACCGGACTGGGGGACCCTCAGTGCCGTGGCGCTCGACAGTGGCGAGCTGCGATGGCAGCGACGCATGCAGCGGCCGATGGTCGGTGGGGTGCTGGCGACCGCAGGTGGATTGATTTTCACCGGTGAAGGGACGGGTCGTTTCGGTGCCTACGATACCGATGGCGGGGACCTGCTTTGGTTTTTCGATTCACCTTACGGGGTCAATGCCCCGCCCATCAGCTATCGGGTCGGCGGGCGCCAGTTCGTCGCCGTTGCTGCCGGCGGCAATCGCCTGTTCGGCTATCCGACCGGCGATGAATTGTTGGTGTTTGCCTTGCCGGAATGAGTCGACCCGTATTGGCGTGATTCAGTCTGCCGCCGCGGTCAGCATGTGATCGATGGCAAGGCGCATTGCGCGCTGCATAGCGGTCGAGTCCAGGCCGTGTCCGGCGTCGGCCACGCGCTGCAACTGAAATCGTGGCAGGTATCGCCTAACCAGCAGATCGGAGCCCGACGGTAGGCACACGTTGTCGCATGCGCCGTGCACGATGGCACCTTCGAGATCGCCGATGTCTCCCAGCCCGTCGAGGATGCCCTCGTTACCGAGGAAAAAGCCTGCATGGCAATAATGGGCATAGACGCGCTTGCGTGCGATCCGGCGGGCCCGCTGCACCGGGTCTGTCTCGCCCACGGGTGGCACGACCCCCATCACCGCGGCCTCCCAGCGGTCGACGGCCAATGCGGCGCGGTACATGATCGGTTCCGGTTGGTCGGTGCACAGCCGGGTATGCAACCGTTGCACGATGTCATGGCCCTCTTTGAAGCCCAACGCACTGCACAGCGAATCGAACTCGCCAGGTAGCGATCGTGCGATGCCGGACGGGGCAAAGAAGTGATCCAGATCCCGTCTGCGGGCGAGGAATGGCGCCCGCAGGACCAGCCGGCTGACGCTGGCGCGGTGACGTCGGGCGTACGCCAGCGCCAGCGTCCCGCCCCACGAACCGCCGTAGACGGTCCATCGGTCCAGATTCAGGCTTTGCCTCGCCAGTTCAAAATCGTCGATCAGGGCATCAAGATCGTTGTGTACGAGTGCGCCGGCAGGTGTCGACTGTCCACAGCCGCGCTGGTCGAGCTGCACGAGGCGGCAGCGGACAGGGTCGAACAGTCGCGCCTGTTGCGGATTGCAACCGGAACCGGGTCCGCCATGGAGGAACAACACGGGTGCGCCGTCGGGGTTGCCGAACTCGGCGACATGCAGCCTGTGACCGTGACCTGCATCGAGCCACGTTGTCCGGAATGGCCGGGTTTCCGGGTGGAGCGGGTCAGTCTGCATCGTCCGAACCCGCCTTGCCGCCGAGCCCGAACTTGTCTATGCGGTAGCGCAGCATCATGCGTGTCATGCCCAGCTGGCGTGCTGCGGCAGACACGTTGCCACCGGTCTGTTCCAGGGTACGTCGGATCATTTTGCGTTCGGCATCGCGCAGCGCTGTGGTGTCTTCGATGGCGCCCGACGATGCCGCGGACGTCGCCGGGTTCAGGCCCAGGTCCGGCGCCTCGATGATGCCGCTCTGGTTGGTGAACAGGGCGCGCTCGATGACACCGATCAGTTCCCTGACGTTGCCGGGCCAGGTGTGGGCAAGCAGTGCGGCCTCCGCCTGTTCGGACAGGTGGACATCGAGTTGGTACTGCGCCAGCAGGTGTTGCAGGTAGTGGCGGGTGAGTGCGGCGATATCGGACGGTCTGTCGCGTAGTGCCGGGATCTCGATGGTCAGTGGGCTTAGGCGGAAGTACAGGTCCTGTCGAAACTGCTGGTCGGCACTCAGTTTCGACAGGTCGCGGTGGGTCGCGGTGATGAACCAGGCGTCGGTCTCGTACTCGCTGGTGTCGCCGACCCGGCGCACCCGGCGGCGGTCCAGTACGGCCAGCAGCTTGGACTGCAGGTCGAGTGGGAGTTCCCCGATCTCGTCCAGGAACAGGGTGCCGCCAGCGGCCTGCTCGATCAGCCCCGGTTTGTCGCGATGGGCCCCGGTAAACGCGCCCTTGCGGTGACCGAATAGCTCTGACTCGATCAGTTCGCGTGGCAGGGCCGCACAATCGACCTGAATGAATGGCGCATTCCGGCGACCACTCCGGGCGTGCAGGTTGCGGGCGACAAGACCCTTACCGACACCCGTCTCGCCAACCAGCAGGATGGTCGGCGGTGGCTGCGCCGAGCGGGCGCTCAGGGCGGCGATGCGGGACAAGGCGGCTTTCAGTTGCTGCATTGCCGGGCTGTCGCCGACCAGTTCGAGGTTGCTGGCAGGTGGGGCTTTGCGGTCGATGGCATCCGCAATGGGATCGCACCGGAGTTGCCTGGCGACCGCGACGATCTGTTCGATGTCGCACGGCTTCTGCAGGTAGTCGATGGCGCCGAGCTTCATTGCCGCGACAGCGTCGTCGATGTCGCCGAACGCGGTCAGCATCAGCACCGGTGGCGAACCGGCCTGTTGCGCGA
>JAGRGW010000397.1 GCA_020445315.1 Gammaproteobacteria bacterium | reverse complement strand
TCCCGCTGACGCTGGTGCTCAAGGGGCTCGAGAATACCGACCGGCGCCTGGCCGAGGACAAGCCGGTCACGCCGGCCTTCCTGTTCGCCGTGTTGTTGTGGGAACCGGTGCGTCAACGTGCCACCCAGTTGCAGGCCGATGGTGAGGCGCCATTCCCGGCGGTGCAGCGCGCATCGGCGGAACTGTTGTCGCGGCAGGTCGAGCGGGTGGCCCTTCCGCGCCGGTTCAGCACCCCGATGCAGGAGATCTGGGCACTGCAGTCGCGCTTCCAGCACACCCGTGGCAAACGGCCGCAGCGCCTGATGGCCCACCCGCGGTTTCGTGCCGCCTACGATTTCCTGCTGTTGCGTGCCGAATCGGGCGAAGCCGACCCGGACCTGGCGCAGTGGTGGACGAACTGCCAGGACGGTGACGTCGAGGCCCCGCCGGAAAGCAAGCCGGGCAGTGGCAAGCGACGCGGGCGACGTGGCGGCCGGCGCCGCCGTCGCAAGCCGGAGTCCGCGGCGGGCGAATGAGCGCCGACCGCTCGACGGTTTACCTCGGCATCGGCAGCAATCTGCAACAGCCGGTGGGCCAGGTCGAGGCCGCGATCGACGCGCTGCGGCGGCTGCCATCCAGTCAACTCCTGTCCGTCTCGCCGCTGTACCGCTCGGCGCCGATGGGCCCGGCCGCCCAGCCGGACTACGTGAACGCGGTCGCCGCCTTGTCGACGACGCTGGTCCCGGAAACGCTGCTGGATGCGCTGCAGGCGATCGAGGCCGCCCAGGGCCGTGTGCGTGGCGAACGCTGGGGGCCGCGCACGCTCGACCTGGATATCCTGCTCTACGGCGACCATGTCATCGACAGCCCGCGTCTTCGGGTTCCCCATCCCGGTATCGCCGAACGCGCTTTCGTGCTGGTGCCGCTGGGCGATATCGCGCCCGCGTTGCAGGTTCCGGGTGTCGGGCCGATTGCGCGCCTGCTGAACCGGGAGACGCGCAGCCAGGTCGAGCGGATCGCCCACGCAGGCAACCATCACTGACAGCACGCCGGTGCCGGCGATACACTGGCGCCCGGACTGGAAACTACCAGCGACAGGAGAGGAGGGGCCAGTGGGCAAGAACACGATCTCAACGCTGAACCGCATGAAGGCCAACGGCGAGAAGATTGCCGTTATCACCAGCTACGATGCCAGCTTCACCCAGCAGGTGGAGGCGGCCGGCGTGGATGCCATCCTCGTCGGCGACTCGCTCGGCATGGTCGTGCAGGGGCACGAGAGCACGTTGCCGGTAACTGTAAGCGACATGGTCTATCACACGGCCAACGTCGTCCGCGTGAGCCGCCAGGCGATGGTCATCGCCGACATGCCGTTCATGAGCCACGGCAGTGCCGAGCAGGCGCTGGATACCGCCGGGCGGCTGATGAAGGAGGGTGGAGCGCACATGGTCAAGATCGAGGGCGGGGCGCCGCAGCTCGAGACCGTGCACCACCTGACCGCGAGGGCCGTGCCGGTCTGCGGCCACCTCGGCCTGATGCCGCAGTCGATTCACCAACTGGGTGCCTACCGGGTCCAGGGTCGCGGGGAGCACGCGGGCGAGCGGATACTCAAGGACGCTGTCGGCCTGCAGGATGCCGGCGCGCAGATGCTGGTGCTCGAATGCGTGCCCGCGTTGTTGGCGGCCGAGATCACCCGTGCGCTCGACATCCCCGTGATCGGTATCGGCGCTGGGGTCGATGTCGATGGCCAGGTGCTGGTGCTGTACGACATGCTCGGCATCACGATGAACGGTACGCCGAGTTTCGTGCGTGACTTCCTGGCCGAGGAACACTCGGTGCAGGGTGCGCTCGCGGCCTACGTCAGGGCGGTCAAGGACAAGCAGTTCCCCGCCGAGGAGCACACCTTCAAGTGATCACGATCAACACCATCCAGGACCTGCGCGCGCATGTCGATGCCTGGCGCCGTGGCGGCAACGTGGCCTTCGTGCCGACCATGGGCAACCTGCACGACGGCCACCTTTCCCTGGTGCGTGCGGCGCGCGAGGTCGCTGACCGGGTCGTCGTTAGCATCTTCGTCAACCCGATGCAATTCGGTGCGGGCGAGGATTTCGACAGCTATCCGCGCACGCTCGAGCGCGACAGCGACATGCTCGAGGGTGAAGGTGCCGACCTGTTGTTCGCGCCGCCCGTCCAGGTCGTCTACCCGAAGCCGGCCGACCAGCAGACGCGGGTCGAGGTGCCCGGCATTTCCAGCCTGCTGTGCGGCGCCTCCAGGCCGGGGCACTTCGTCGGCGTGGCGACCGTCGTGTGCAAGCTGTTCAACATGG
>JAGRGW010000396.1 GCA_020445315.1 Gammaproteobacteria bacterium | reverse complement strand
CGGCTTCGGCGAGCTGGTCGAGGCGCTCGGCGAGCGTTGCGACACGTTCGAACTGCCTGCCCTGTTTGCCGAGGGTACGGTGGCTCACCGGCGGATCATGCACGCCGAGATGGCCCACAATCTTCGTCATTATTACGACCGGGGCGCCGACCGGCTGCAGCCCCAGACCCGTGAACTGGTCGAACAGGGGCGGGCGGTGGCCGCTTGCGACTACCTGGACGCGCTCGACTGGCGCGAGACCCTGTACGCCGGGCTGACCGAGGTGTTTTCACGCTACGACGCCATCATCACGCCGGCGGCTCCGGGCGAGGCCCCCGAGGGCCTGGACAGCACCGGCAGCGCCGCCTTCAACGTGCTGTGGTCGCTACTCGGCGTGCCCGCTATCACGCTGCCGCTGCTGGTCGGCGCCAATGGCCTGCCGATCGGCGTACAACTGGTCGGCCCGCGCGGCGACGATGGCCGGCTGCTGCGCACCGCGCGCTGGCTTGCGAACACGCTGGCCAGGTTGGAGTAAGACATGACAACAGCACGACACGCTACCGCCACGCATCGCAATTGGAGCAAGGTATGACCGACAAACTGATGGCGATCCTGGCCCTCGCGACGATGATCGTCTTCCTCGGCGTCGTCGTCTGGTTCGTCCCGGAGATCGACCTGGTCCTGGTGATCGCGTTCGTTTCTCTACTGGCGATCTACGATTTCTGGGACAGCTTCCGCAAGCGCAAACCCAAGAGTGATGCCTGAGCGTGCCCCCCGGTGACCGTCAGGCCAGCCGGTCGTCCGGCTCGGCGCCACGCATGATGGCATCAAGGTTGTCCAGGGCGCGAAAGCCCATCGCGTCGCGGGTCTCCCGGGTGGCGCTGCCAATGTGCGGCAGCAGGAACGTGTTATCCAGTTCCCGGTAGCGCGGATCGATGGCCGGCTCGTTGTTGAACACGTCGAGCCCGGCGGCAAACAGCCTGCCGGACTTCAGGGCAGCGATCAGTGCATCGTCATCGACCACCGCACCGCGCGCGGTGTTGACCACGACGGCACCATCGGGCAATAACGCAAGTCGCTCGGCATTGAGCAGATGCCGGGTTTCCGGGGTGGCTGGACAGTGGATCGACAGGAAATCGCAGTGCGGCAACAGTTCGTGCAGTTGCGCATGAAAGGTGGCCCCGGCCTCGAGTTCGGGCGCCAGGCGACGCCGGTTGAAATAGTGGATCTGCATGTCGAAACCGCGCGCACGCTTCGCCGTCACCAGCCCGACCCGGCCCATGCCGATGATACCGAGACGCTTGCCGGTGACCTCGATGCCGAGTTGGCCGGTGGCGCTCCAGTCGGCCCAGGTATCGGTACGCAGCATCCGCGCCCCCTCGTGGGCACGTCGCGCTGCGCCGAGCATCAGCAGGATTGCGACCTCGGCCGTCGCGTTGCTCAGCACGTCGGGCGTGTTCGTGACGATAATGCCGCGCGCGCGGGCCGCGTCGAGATCGATATGATCGTAGCCGACCGAGAAACTGCAGATGGCGCGCACCGTTGCCGGCAATCGTTCGATGACGTCGGCACTGAGAC
>JAGRGW010000395.1:2011-2220 GCA_020445315.1 Gammaproteobacteria bacterium | reverse complement strand
AATGACCCTGTTTCTGTCGAGGAGATCCACATGGCCGACAACCAGGCCGACGAGCACGTGTCCGAACCGGGCCTGTTGACCACGTCCGAAGACTTCGCCGCCTATTGCGAGGCCGAGTTCGAGCGTCGTCTGAACGCCGGCCAGGAATTCGATGAGCGCGCCTACCGCCGTGCCATGGAACTGGTCATCGAACGCCTGATCCGCCTCGA
>JAGRGW010000395.1:0-1961 GCA_020445315.1 Gammaproteobacteria bacterium | reverse complement strand
CGCTACGCCGAGTTGTCGATCGACCTTGCCGAGCGCGGCCTGATCGCGATCAGCGGGCCGAACGAATCGGGCAAGAGCAGCATCGGGGAAACCGTCTGTTTCGCGCTGTTCGGCCGGACGTTCTCGGTGCCGCCGGAAGAACTGGAGAAGGTCATACGCTGGGGCGAGAACGAGTGCTCGGTGACGCTGGAGTTCTCGGTGAAGGATGCCGCGTACTCGTTGTCGCGCTTCCTCGATCTCGACGGCAACCACGGCGCCAAGCTGTGCCGGGCCGAGGCCCTGGACAAGCCGGTTGCGCGCGGCGTGGACAAGGTCGCCGATGCGCTGTTCGGCATCCTCGGTTTTGCCTATCCCGAGTTCGTCGAATCGCTTTACCTGGCTCAGCGCGAGATCACGACGCCGCATCCGCACAGCCACGCGGTGCGAATCATGGCCGGTATCGCGCCGCTGGAGAGCGTGTCGGCAACGTTTGCCGGGGAGATCACCGAGCGCGAGGAACTGCTGGGTGAGCTCAGTGCCCAGTGGGAGTCGGTCGATACCGAGATCAAGGCCCTCGGAATCCGGGAGGGTTACCTGCCCGCGCTCGAGGACCGGCACTACCGGGTGGCGCAACGCCGCGACCGCCTGGCCGGCCTGGTCGACAGCATCCGCGACGGCATCCGGATCTCTCAGCGCAATGACGGCGAGATCGCCCTGGCGAAGGCATCGCGGGGACGGTACACGGTTTTCCTGCTGTTGTTGCTCGCGTTGGGCCTGCTGGCGGCCGGGACCTGGGCCTTGCTGTTCTACGCGCCGGAATCGCCGAACGGCATGGCGGTCGCGCAATGGCTGGCGAACAACGTGCCCGGCTGGTCGGAAGAGAAAGTCAGCTGGGTCGGGTTCATCGCCATCGGCCTGGACGCGGTCGTCCTGCTGCTGCTGTTGCTCGTCGCCCGCGTCAATGACCGGATCCAGGGCATGCGCGCCGAGGCCAGCAGCCTGAGCACCGTGCTCGGTCAGGCGCGCGAGATCACCGCCGATGACCTGCAGACGGACGAGGCCGACGAGCGGGAAGAATCCGAGGAAGACGTCGTGAACGAGATTCCCGACGTGGCGGTCGAACGGCCGTCGTCGGACGATTCCTGGTCGCTGCGCAGGTTGCTGGACCGGGGCAAGCCGGCGTCACGCTTCGCCGAGGACATCGGTGGTCGCGAGGCCGCATGGCTGCAGGCCCACGTGGACCGTTTCGACGAGCGCCTGGCGGTACTGGACGACGAGATCGCAAAGGAGCAGTTGCGCGTACAGGAGGCGATGGACCTCGTCGATGTCCTCAACGGGCTGACCGACAAGCGCGAAGACGTAGAGGAACGCATCCTGGATCGCCGTCTCGGGCGCGAGTTGATCGCCGGTGCCATTGTCCACTTCTCCAACAAGTTCAACCGCGACGTCAAGGACCTCGTCGGCAGGATGCTGCCGCGCTTCACCGATGGTCGCTACGAGCACATGAAGATCGACCAGGACCTGAAGGTCCGCGTGTTTTCCAACGACAAGCGCAACTTCATGGACCTCGAAGAGGTGTCCAGCGGCACCCAGCGCCAGATCATGCTGGCCGTACGCCTGGCGCTGACGAAGAAACTGTTGAGCCGCACCGCCAAGGGCAAGCAGTTTGCCTTCCTCGACGAGCCGTTTGCCTTCTTCGACGAGGAGCGGACGCGACGGGCATTGCATGCACTGGCCGATATCGGTGACGACATCAGCCAGGTCTGGATCGTCGCGCAGGACTTCCCGGCCGATTGCGAAGAACAGTTCGATACCCGGCTGGTCTGCAACCGCGATTCGGATACCCTGATCGTCAGTACTTGATGTTATAATCCGCGCCGCATCCGCGACAGCATGTGCTCGATAGGCCTGGGCCGATCGATAGATGCACAACTTTGGAGAGGTGGCTGAGCGGTTGAAAGCGCACGATTCGAAATCGTGTT
>JAGRGW010000394.1 GCA_020445315.1 Gammaproteobacteria bacterium | reverse complement strand
CGCATGGTGCGCGACAAGCTGGTCGCCCACGCCGTGCGCCAGGCCTACCAGGACGTCCTCTACCACGGTCGTCACCCGGCCTACGTGCTGTTCCTCGATCTCGATCCGGCACTGGTCGACGTCAACGTGCACCCGACCAAGCACGAAGTCCGGTTTCGCGAGTCGCGCCTGGTCCACGACTTCCTGTTCCGTACGCTGCACCAGGTGCTGGCAGAGAGAGTCGTCGATGCTGCCGTGGCCGACGGAGCGGCTGGATCCGGTGACCCCGTTGGTGGTCCATTGCCGGCAGCCGGCGAAGCGGTGCAGACCGCCGTAACCCGCCCGCCCACGCAAGGCGCCATGCGCCTGGGCGTGGCCGAGCAGCGCAGCGCCTACCGCCTCGCCCGCGAGTGGCAGCAGCCGGTGGCACCTGCTCACGCCGACGCGCCGGCCGCTCAGACACTGCCGGCCGCCGTCGATGACGTCAGCGACGAGGAGGCACCGCTGGGTTTCGCCATCGCCCAGCTGCACGGGGTCTTCGTGCTGGCGCAGAACCGTCAGGGACTGGTCGTCGTCGACATGCATGCCGCGCACGAGCGCATCACCTACGAGGCATTCAAGCGTGCCCGCGAAGGCGAGGGCATCAAGGCACAGCCGCTGCTGGTGCCAGTCAGCGTGGCCGTCAGTCGGCGCGAGGCCGACCTGCTCGACAGCCATGCCGAGGTGTTCAGCGAACTGGGCATGGAGGTCGGTCGCCTCGGCACCGAGCAACTGGTCGTGCGCGCGTTGCCCGCGCTCCTGCGAGACGCCGACGCCGAACGCCTGCTGCGCGACGTGCTGGCCGACCTCGTCGTCCATGGCAGCAGCACACGTATCCTCGAGCACGTCAACGACGTGCTCGGCACGATGGCCTGTCACGGTTCGGTGCGCGCCAACCGGCGGCTCGGCCTGGCCGAGATGAATGCCCTGCTGCGCGACATCGAGCGCACCGAGCGCAGTGGCCAGTGCAACCACGGTCGCCCGACGTGGGTGCAGATGGACATGGCGGCGCTGGACAGGCTTTTCCTGCGGGGACGGTAGTGGCGGCGATGTACGCCACGGTAACGGAAGCGGTGTCGGTGATGTGTCTTCAGGGCCTTCGGAAATCGGGCCCCTGGCCCGCGGCCCGTTCGATCAGCAGGTGTTTGCGCCGCCTCGCGCAACCAAAATGACGTCCGATACCCTCATCCCACCCGCTATCCTCCTCATGGGGCCGACCGCCTCGGGCAAGACCGATCTCGCGATCGAGCTGCACCGCAGACTGCCGGTGGAGCTGATCAGCGTCGATTCGGCGATGGTCTACCGTGGCATGGATATCGGCACGGCGAAGCCCGACGCCGCGGAGCTGGCGGCGGCGCCGCATCGGCTGATCGACATTTGTGATCCGGCCGAGGTCTACTCTGCGGCGCGATTCCGCGACGATGCCCTGCGCGAGATGCGGGCTATCAGCGCCGGCGGGCGGATCCCGTTGCTGGTCGGCGGCACCATGCTGTATTTCCGTGCCCTGCAGTACGGCCTGTCCGAGTTACCCCGGGCCGACGCCGCCGTGCGCGAGCGACTCGAGCGTGAACTCGACGACGTCGGCCTGCATGGCCTGCATGCGCGCCTGGCCGAAGTCGACCCGGTCGCGGCGCGGCGGATTCACCGCAACGATCCGCAGCGCACGCTGCGCGCGCTCGAGGTCTGGGAGGTCAGCGGCCGCCCGCTGAGCGAGTTGCAGGCGGCCAGCGGCGAGGCCATGCCCTACCGGGCGGTCAAGCTGGTGCGATCGCCGGTGTCGCGCGGGCTGCTGCACGATCGGATCAACCGCCGCTTCCTGCAGATGCTGGACAGCGGTTTTGTCGCCGAGGTCGAGGCGCTGGTCGCGAGGGGTGACCTGGACCCCGAGATGCCGTCAATGCGCTCGGTCGGCTACCGCCAGGTCTGGGCCTGGCTGCGCGGTGAGTGTGACCACGACGAGATGGTGGCGCGCGGTCAGGCGGCGACACGCCAGCTGGCCAAGCGCCAGATGACCTGGTTGCGCAGCGAGACGGACACCGTGTGGCTGGACGAGTCGGCTGATGTCGCGCAACAGGCCGAGCGGGTCATCTCCCCGTTGATCTGATGCAGGTAATCTGCGAATCACTTCAAATCATTGGAAAAATAAGGCGTAACGCCTCGCAAAATCTACAGAATTCTCAATCCTGACACTGCCGCTGTGCTATATTTCGCTACGGAAACCAAGTAGCGACTTGGTGCGGTGATGCAGGCTGTTTTGGTCTTAACTGCCGTGCCGCCGTTGCGCCGGGAGGTCCGGCGCTGCCAATCAACCGTACAAGTAAAATAGGGAGTTCCCCGAATGTCCAAGGGACAAAGCCTTCAGGATCCATTCCTCAACGCACTGCGCAAGGAGCGGGTGCCCGTGTCCATCTTCCTGGTGAACGGAATCAAGTTGCAAGGCACCATCGAGTCGTTCGACCAGTTCGTCGTCCTGCTCAAGAACAGTGTCAGCCAGATGGTGTACAAGCACGCAATCTCGACCGTGGTGCCGGCGCGCAACGTGCGTATCCAGCATGCCCATGGTGACAGCGACAGTGACGAAGACGCTGGTAACGCCTGAGTACCCCGTTCGCAAAGACAGTTGGTCCAGAGCCCCGCGGTGTCACCGTGGGGCTTTGCGTTTGTCGCCGCTGAAATCCTTGTCTCCCTATGTTTGACCGTCCCCAGAGTGGCGAGCGCGCGATCCTGGTGCATGTCAGCCTGCATGGGCCGCCGCTGGCCGAGGACCTGCACGAGTTCACCGAACTGGCCGTCTCGGCCGGCGCAGAACCGTTGCAGACCCTGACCACGCAACGTCAAACACCCGATTCCAGGCTCTACGTCGGGACCGGCAAGGCCGACGAGATCCACGCGGCGGTCGAGGCGCTGGGCGCCGAGCTGGTCATTTTCGACAACGCCCTGTCACCGAGCCAGGAACGCAACCTCGAACAGCTGCTGCAGTGCCGCGTGCTCGACCGGACCGGGTTGATCCTCGATATCTTCGCCCAGCGTGCGCGTTCGCACGAAGGCAAGCTGCAGGTCGAACTCGCGCAACTGCGTCACCTGTCGACGCGGCTCGTGCGGGGCTGGAGCCACCTCGAGCGGCAGAAGGGCGGTATCGGCCTGCGCGGGCCGGGTGAGACCCAGCTCGAGACCGACCGCCGCCTGCTCAACCAGCGTATCGCCCAGATCCGCCGCCGCCTTGCCCGGGTCGACAGCCAGCGTGAGCAGGGCCGGCGGGCGCGGCGGCGCAACGAGGTGCCGACGGTGTCGCTGGTCGGCTATACCAACGCCGGGAAATCGACATTGTTCAACGCGCTGACGGCCGCCGGCGTGTTCGCCCAGGACCAGCTGTTCGCGACCCTCGATCCGACGCTGCGGCGCCTGCAGCTCGAAGACGGCACGGTGCTGATCCTGGCCGATACGGTCGGTTTCGTGTCGCGCCTGCCGCACGAGCTGGTGGCGGCATTCAAATCGACGCTGCAGGAGACCGTCGAGGCCGACCTGCTGCTGCACGTCATCGACGCGCACAGTCCCCAACGAGATCAACAGGTTGCCGAGGTCGAGGACGTCCTCGCGCAGATCGAGGCCGACGAGGTGCCGGTGATCGAGGTTTACAACAAGACCGACCTGATGCCCGACGTTGCCCCGCACCTCGATACCGACGACGAAGACACGGTGCGGCGGGTCTGGCTGTCCGCCGCCAGCGGCGACGGCATCGACCTGTTGCTCGAGGCATTGCGCCGCCGTTTTGCCGCAGACCGCGTGCGCGGCCACCTGCACCTGCGGCCGGAAGATGGCCGCCTGCGCGCGCTGCTGTTCGAACAGGGCGCGATACGCCGCGAAAACCACGCCAAAGACGGGGGTTGGGAACTGGACGTGGAATTGGCCCGTCGAGAGTACGAGCGCATGAAAAAACGCGAACCGGACCTGGCCAGGTGCTGGGCCAACGGTGCGACAGAAACCCCATGATGGCCACGTTGTCCCAATTTTGACGTGAGTTGTTAAAATCGCGGCCAGACGAGAGTTAACCAGATTTCCAAATCTACCAGCGCACGGGAGTAACGCATGGCCTGGAACGAACCGGGTGGCGGGAATCGCGATCCTTGGAGTAACAAGGGTGGCGACCAGGGACCGCCGGACCTCGATGAGGTCGTCCGCAAACTGCAGGAAAAGATGGGCGGCCTGTTCGGCGGCAAGCGCCGCGGCGGCGGGGGAGGCGATGGCGAAGGCGGCGGCTCCGGTGGCGGCGGCATGTCGAACAACAGCAAGAAGGGCATCGGGGTCATCGTCGGCCTGGTCGCGCTGGTCGTGCTCGGCATCGAGTCGTTCTATATCATCCAGCCGGCCGAACGCGGCGTCATCAAGCGCTTCGGTGCCTACCACAGCGTCACCGCGCCGGGTCCGCACCTGAAGTTGCCGTTCATCGACACCGTCGATGTCGTCAACGTCGACCAGGTCAACAAGATCCAGCACCGCGCGCAGATGCTGACCAAGGACGAGAACATCGCCGACGTTACGCTGGAAGTGCAGTTCCGCATCCAGGATGCGGCCGACTTCCTGTTCCAGGACGCGGATCCGGGTGGCACGATCCATGGCGCGATGGAATCCAGCCTGCGCGAGGTCATTGGCAAAAGCCGCCTCGACGACATCATTACCGAGAACCGCAGTGCCATTGCAGCCGCCGTGCAGCAGGGTACCCAGCAGTTGCTCGAGTTGTACCGCACCGGCCTGATCGTGACCAATGTCAACATTCAGCGCGCCGATGTCCCGGAGGCGATATCAGAGGCCTTCGCCGACGCCATTCGTGCCCGCGAAGACCGCGAACGCCTGCAGAACCAGGCACAGTCCTACGCCAACGACGTCGTGCCGCGCGCCCGCGGTGAAGCGGCCCGCTTGGTCGAGGATGCGCGCGGTTACAAAGCACGTGTCATCGCCGAGGCCGAGGGTGAGTCGCAGCGCTTTCTGGCGCTGCTGGCCGAGTACGAGAAGGCCCCGCGTGTGACGCGCGAGCGTATGTTCATCGAGACGATGCAGGATGTGTTGGGCAATACCGGCAAAGTCCTGCTGGACGTCAAGGAGGGCAGCAACCTGACCTACCTGCCGCTCGATCGGATGATACGGCCGCCGACGGTGGATACTGACAGCGCGCCGTCGTCGCCGCGTATCGCGCTGCCGGCACCGACCGACCCGGCATCCGGTTCGTCGTTCAATAACCGGCGCTTCGACCGCTCACGGAGGGAACGTTGATGAATTCGGCAAAAGGCATGTTGGCCGGGGTGGTACTGATCGCCGTGGCATTGATTGGTGGCTCGTCCCTGTTCGTCGTCCAGGAACAGCAGCTTGCCCTGCTGCTGCGACTTGGTGAAATCGTCGATGCCGATTTCGAACCGGGACTGCATTTCAAGATCCCGGTCATCCAGGACGTGGTCAAGTTCGACAAGCGTATCCAGACGTTGGACACGCCACCGGAGCAGTTCCTGACCGTCGAGAAAAAATTCGTGGTCGTGAACTCCTACGCGAAGTGGCGAATCTCGGATGTCGCCCAGTTCTTCCGTTCGACCCGTGGCAACCAGGACACCGCGTCGCGCCTGCTGTCGGCGCGAATCAACGCCGCGCTGCGTGACGAGTTCGGCAAGCGCACCGTGCAGGAGGTGGTCTCGGGCGAACGTGCCGAGATCATGGAAACGCTGGCGCGGGAGGCCAACGAGAACGCGGCCGACCTGGGTGTCGAGATCGTCGACGTCCGCGTCAAGCAGATCGACTTCACCGACAACATCAGTGAGAACATCTACGAGAGGATGCGCACCGAACGCCACCGCGTCGCCGCCGAACTGCGCGCCCAGGGTGCGGAAGAGGCCGAGAAGATCCAGGCCGACGCCGACCGCCAGCGTGTCGAGATCGTCGCCGACGCCTACCGGAAGTCGGAGTTGTTGCGCGGTGAGGGTGATGCGCGTGCCGCCGAGGTCTATGCCAAGGCATTCGAGCAGGACGCGGATTTCTACGAGTTCTGGCGCAGCCTGACCGCCTATCGGGACGTATTCCGCGACGGGGGCAGCATGATGGTGCTGGATCCCGATTCGGAATTCTTCCGCTTCTTCGGCGCCGGCCGCCAATCGGACCGTTGATACCATGTAGCCGGGGAAAGCGCTCGACCGCTTTCCCCGGTGAGGTGCCGACGGTCGCCCGATTGGCGCCAAATCGCGTCGCCCGGTGTTCTGGGAAATAGACAACCCCCGGGCAATCTGGGAAAATTCAGTAGATTCGGTATGACGCGCCCCTGCCAGGGATGCGGCCGCCGGGTAAAATCAACCGGACCGGGTATTCCCCGGTTTTTTTGTGGACGAAGCGATGTGGCAGGACTTGGCCGCAGCGGTGGCGCTGGTGCTGGTGATCGAGGGGATCCTGCCGTTTGCCAGTCCGCGCGGTTTTCGCGAGATGATGCGCGTTGTCGGTGAGACCGACGACAGGTCACTGCGCCTCAGTGGACTGTTCAGCATGTTGGGCGGCCTGTTGTTGCTGTACTTCGTGCGATGAGCGGCTACTGCCGGTTTACACGCGGTCCTTGTCGTGGCCTTTCCGGGTATACGGCTGCCGAGGCTGAAAGACGTTGATTATGCAAGACAACTCCTGGCTGCTTCCCGAAGGCATAGACGAACTGTTGCCTGCGCGCGCGCGCGCGCTCGAGGACCTGCGGCGACGGCTGCTCGACTGTTACACCGGTTGGGGTTACCAGCTGGTCATGACCCCTTTCATCGAGTTTCTCGAGTCGCTGCTGACCGGTACCGGTCGTGATCTCGAACTGCAAACGTTCAAATTGACCGACCAGGTCAGCGGCCGGCTGCTCGGCGTGCGTGCCGACATTACCCCGCAGGCCGCCCGCATCGATGCGCATCGCCTGCGCCACGAGGCGCCGACCCGGCTGTGTTACATCGGCACCGTGCTGCGCACGCGCGGCGACGGCTTCTCGGATTCGCGCAGCCCGCTGCAGATCGGTGCCGAGCTCTACGGTCATGCCGGTGTCGACAGCGATGTCGAGATCGTCTGCCTGATGATGGAGACGCTGCGTGTCGCCGGCCTGCACGACATCTATCTCGATCTCGGCCATGTCGGGATCTTCCGTGCGCTGGCGGAGGCAGCAGACCTCAGCGACCGCCAGGAGGCGGCCCTGTTCGATGCACTGCAGCGCAAGGCCAGCGCCGAAATCGCCACGCTGGTCGCCGGGTTCCGGCTCGCCCCGGAACTGGCGCGCATGTTCACCGAGTTGCCGAACCTCAACGGCGATCTCGGCGTGTTGCAGCGCGCGCGCAAGTCGTTGGCCGGGGCGCCTGCCGCGGTCGCCGAGGCAATTGACTACGTCGAAGCGGTCGCCACCCGCCTGCAGGACTGCCAGCCGGACCTGCCGGTCCACGTCGACCTCGCCGAGTTGCGCGCCTATCACTACCAGACCGG
>JAGRGW010000393.1 GCA_020445315.1 Gammaproteobacteria bacterium | reverse complement strand
CCCGCGGCCATTGCCAAGGCGCTCGAGTTCGCCAAGGCCATGACCGACAAGCCGACCATGATCTGCTGCAAGACCACGATCGGTTTCGGTTCGCCGAACAAGGCCGGCTCGCACGCATGTCACGGTGCGCCGCTGGGCGAGGAAGAGATCAACCTGACCAAGGCCGCGTTGGGCTGGGATCACGGTCCGTTCGAAGTGCCTTCCGAGGTCTACGCCGGGTGGGACGCCAAAGAAAAAGGCGCGGCCGCCGAAGCGTCTTGGAACGAAAAGTTTGCGGCTTACGAGGCCGCGCACCCGGCACTCGCTGCCGAGTTCAAGCGCCGCATGGCCGGTGAACTGCCGGCCGATTGGGCTGCCAAGGCGGACGCGTTCGTCAACCAGTGCAACGAAGAAGCCAAGTCGCCGGCGACCCGCCAGGCCTCGCTGGCCTCGATCGAAGCCTACTCTGCCGCATTGCCGGAGCTGTTCGGTGGTTCGGCCGACCTCGGTTGTTCCAACCTGACGGAGTGGTCGGGTTACAAGCCGATGCGGGCGGAAACGCCGGCGTCGAACTACATCAACTACGGCGTGCGCGAGTTCGGCATGTCCGCGATCATGAACGGGATTGCGCTGCATGGCGGCCTGATTCCGTTCGGCGCGACCTTCCTGATGTTCTCGGAGTATGCGCGCAACGCGCTGCGCATGGCCGCACTGATGAAGGTGCAGTCGATTTTCGTCTACACGCATGACTCGATCGGCCTGGGTGAAGACGGTCCGACGCACCAGGCTGTCGAGCAGATCCCGACCCTGCGGATGATTCCGCGCATGGACGTCTGGCGTCCGTGTGACACGGTTGAGAGCGCTGTCGCATGGCGTGCCGCCGTCGAAAAGAGCGACGGCCCGACCTGCCTGGTGTTCTCGCGCCAGGGACTGCCTTTCCAGGCACGCGAAGCCGCACAGATCGGCAATATCGCCCGTGGCGGGTACGTGCTGCGTGATTGCGAAGGCACCCCCGATGCCATCGTCATTGCGACCGGCTCCGAAGTGGGCATCGCCGTCGAGGCCGCCGC
>JAGRGW010000392.1 GCA_020445315.1 Gammaproteobacteria bacterium | reverse complement strand
TCGAAGTGCAGGACGGCGTGACCGAAAGCAACCACGGTATCCTGGACTACCTGGTGGTCACGTCCTCGAAGTGGTGGGATGATCTGCCGGGCGACGTGCGTTCACAGCTCGCACAGATCCTCAAAGAAGTCACCGAGGAACGTAACTCGGAATCGACCAAGGTCAACGAACAGAACAAGAAGAATGTCATCGCTGCCGGCGGTGTCGTGCGGACACTGACGCCCGCGCAGCGTCAGGCTTGGGTCGAGGCGATGAAGCCGGTCTGGAAGAAGTTCGAAAAGGACATCGGAGCCGACCTCATGGAGGCCGCGCTCAGCGCCAACAAGGGCTGACGCCCGCATCGGTCGTGGTCGGCCACCGGTTGTGCCAACCGGTGGCCGGTCCGCACCCGGCGACCCGGGTAGCGGACGCTCGACGATATCAACAACGAACACGGTAGGGACGCCGAAGGGGAGAGGATGATGCACTCAGGCACCAAACAGACCGGCCTGGCCGGTTTCATCGACAACATCGAGGAGACGAGCATAGCCATCTGCCTCGGCCTGATGACGTTGATCACCTTCGTCAACGTCGTCGCGCGCTACGCGTTCGACGACAATATCCTTTGGGCGCTCGAAGCAACCGTGTTCCTGTTCGCCTGGCTCGTGCTGATGGGCATGTCCTACGGCGTCAAGAAACACGTGCACATTGGCGTCGATGTCATCATCAACGCGGTATCGCCAAAGGCACGCCAGTTGCTGGCCATGATCTCGATCAGCCTGTCTCTGGCCTTCGCCGTGTTGCTGCTGATCGGTTCATGGGACTACTGGTACCCGTTCGCGACCGAGCGGTCCTGGCTCGAGACCGACGATATCCCGATGCCCGAGTTCCTGCAGTTCCTGGCTGACTCGATGAACGAGGGTGAACGCTACGAGAAGATGCCGCGCTGGATTCCCTACCTGGCCCTGCCGCTGGGTGTGGCGCTGCTGACTTTCCGGTTCGTGCAGCTCGCCTGGCAGATCTTCACCGGCAAGCTCGACCGCATCATCGCCAGCCACGAGGCCGAGG
>JAGRGW010000391.1 GCA_020445315.1 Gammaproteobacteria bacterium | reverse complement strand
GGGCGATGATCGCGATGGCGCTGGTCTGCCACCCGGCGCTGTTGATCGCGGACGAGCCGACGACCGCGCTCGATGTGACCATTCAGGCGCAGGTCCTGGATCTGCTGCGGCGCCTGCAAAAGGAACGCGGCATGGCGATCCTGCTGATCACGCACGACCTCGGCGTCGTCGCCGAGATGGCCGACCGGGTCGGCGTCATGTACGCCGGCCAGCTGATGGAGATCGACGACGTCGATGCCTTTTTCAAGCGGCCGGCGCATCCCTACAGCCGCAAGCTGTTCCGCTCGGTGCCCGACGCCGGCAAGCGTGGCCGGGGCCTCGACGTCATTCCGGGTATCGTGCCGCCGCTAAACCAGGCGTTCACGCACTGCCGGTTTGCCGATCGCTGCGAGCTGGCATTCGACCGTTGTCGTACCGAGCTGCCGCCGTGGCGCGGTGAACCGGGTGCGGGCTACCGTTGCCTGCTCGAGCCGGACCGACTCGGCAAGCTGGCCGACACCGACGGCGTCGACAACGAGCTTGCGGATCACGATGCACGCGCGCTACTCGACGTCCACGACCTGAAGGTCCATTTCCCCATCCACAAGGGCGTGCTGCGGCGTGTCGTCGGTCACGTCAAGGCCGTCGATGGTGTCGATCTCGCGATCCCGACCGGTCGTACCGTGGCGCTGGTCGGCGAGTCGGGCTGTGGCAAGACGACGGTGGGCAAGGCGATCCTGCAGTTGCAGCGGCCGACCGCCGGTGAGGTCAGGTTCGACGGCCATGACCTCGTGCGGATGCGAGGCAAGGAGTTGCGCCGCTTGCGGCGCGATTTCCAGATCGTGTTCCAGGACCCGGCCTCGTCGATGAACCCGCGCATGCTGGTCGAGGACATCGTCGCCGAGGGGCTGGTGGCGCAGGGCGTTGGTGGTAACCGCGGCCAGCGGCGCGAACTCGTCGAGCAGTTGCTGACCCAGGTCGGCATGCAGCCGACCGCCGCCGATCGCTATCCGCACGAGTTCTCGGGCGGTCAG
>JAGRGW010000390.1 GCA_020445315.1 Gammaproteobacteria bacterium | reverse complement strand
CTTGCCCATGCGCTTGGCCAGCAGCGCCTGGCCGATCGTGTTGTTGACTTTGTGCGCGCCGGTATGATTCAGGTCCTCGCGCTTGAAGAAGATCTGCGCACCGCCGAGCTCGCGGCTGAGGCGCTCGGCGTGGTAGATCGGCGACGGCCGGCCGACGTAATGCTGCAGGTCGGCGTCGAGCTCGGCGAGGAACTCCGGGTCCTGCATGTAGCGCTCGTAGGCGGCACGCAGTTCGTCGAGCGGCTCCATCAGGGTCTCGGCGACGAATATGCCGCCGTAGGGACCGAAGTGCCCGTGTTCGTCCGGCAGTTGGGTCAGTTGCATCTCATTGCTCTGCACGTCGTACCTCGTCGATAAACCGTTTGATCTCACCGGCATCCTTGATGCCCTTGTCACGTTCCACGCCGCCGCTGACGTCGACGGCGTAGGGCCTGACCTCGCGCACGGCACGGCCCACGTTGTCGGCGGTCAGCCCCCCGGCAAGGATGATGCGCGGCCCCATCGACGGCGGGATTCTCGCCCAGTCGAACCGCTCGCCGGTACCACCCGGCACCCCTGGCCGGTAGGCGTCGAGCAGCAGGCCACGGGCATCACTGAATTCAGCCGCCTCGGCAGCCAGGTCGATGTCCGCACGCATGCGCAGGGCGCGGATCCAGGGCCGTCGATGCCCCGCGCATTGCGCCGCACGCTCGCTGCCGTGGAATTGCAGCAGGTCGACACCGACCCGGTCCACGACCTCGCCGATCTGCTCCGCCATGGCATCCACGAACAGCGCCACGGTAGTCACGAAGGGGGGCAACCCGCGCACGATGCGCGCGGCCGTATCGATGCTGACGTGGCGCGGGCTCGGCGGGTAGAACACGAACCCGAGCGCATCGGCGCCGTGTTCCACTGCCGACTGCGCGTCTGCTTCGCGCGTGATGCCGCAAATTTTCACCCGCGTTCGCATAATCGCGCATTATCACCCAAATCGCCCTGCCTTGGCAGCGGCGCTTGCGGCAGTATGTCTGCGTCAATCTTGCAGAAATGGCAGTGGTGGAGGCGGCGGGACGGCGAACCGTTCCGGGTACCAGACCCGCTCGAAGTAAAGACCGTGCGGTGGCGCCGTCACACCGCCCCGGGTTCGATCGCGCTGTGCCAACACCCATTGCGCCCATTCGACCGGCTGCTCGCCGCAACCAATGGCAACGAGCACACCGGCAATGTTGCGAATCATGTGATGCAGAAAGGCGTTGGCGTGGACCGTCAGCAGGACACGCTCGCCGCAACGGTGAACGGTCAGGCTGTGTACCGTCTTGACCGGGCTCTTGGCCTGGCAGCCTATCGCGCGGTAGCTGCTGAAGTCGTGCTCGCCGACCAGGACCTGCCCGGCCTCGTGCATACGTTCGGCATCGAGCGGCTTGTGGATCCAGGTCGCGCGGCCGGCCAGCAGGCTGCTGCGGGTCGGACGGTTCAGGATCAGGTAGCAGTAGCGTCGTGACACGGCGCCGAAGCGGGCATGGAAGACGTCATCGACCCGGCGCGCCCAACTGATCGACACGTCTGGCGGCAGGTTGGCGTTCCCGCCCAGCACCCAGTTGCGCTCGCTGCGTTCGGCCACGGTATCGAAATGCACCACCTGGCCGGCGGCATGAACCCCGGTATCGGTGCGTCCGGCACAGACCACCCTGACCGGGTGTGCCGCAACCCGGGACAGGGCCGCTTCGAGCTCGCCCTGCACGGTGCGCACGGCATGCCGCTGCAGCTGCCACCCGGAAAAGCCGCCGCCATCGTACTCGACGCCGAGCGCGATTCTCACCCGGCGAGCCGTCCGGCCGGTGCCGCGCGGGCGCCGGGCTCAGCCGAGTTCGGCAATGAGTTGCCTGGCCTCGTCGCGCTGGGACTCGTCACCTTCGTTGGCCACTTCCTGCAGGATGCCGATGGCGCCCTCGCTGTCGCCCATCTCGACATAGGCGCGTGCTAGGTCGAGCTTGGTCGCGACGCTGTCGGACGAGATATCGTCCATCGACGACGCGGGCTCGCCAACGTCGAAATTGAGGTCGAGCACGTCATCGTCGACCGTGTCCGCGGTGGCATTGAACGCCTCGTCGAGATCGATCGGCTTGTCCAGCTCGATGCTGGCATTGGAGACGTCTTCCTGGACCAGGCCGAGCGACGCCGGCGGCTCCTGCGCAGCACCGTCGGGCGCATCGCTGAGCTGCGAATTCAGGATCGAGAGGTCGCTCAATTCGTCGAGCTGCGCCTGCAACTCGTCCGCCGTGAACTCGGATTCGGCCTCCAGGGCTCCCTGGCCGAGCGCCGCCGTCTCGTCGACATCGCGCATGATGCTGTCGAGGTCGAACGAGTCACTGATCAGCGAGTCCTCTTCGAGCGTCTCCTGCGAACTGTCGACGGTGCCGGCGGCATCGGGCTTCGGTGGCTCGAATTCGAGCGCATCGAGCTCGTCGATCGTGATCGAGTCGGGCATTTCGTCGTCCAGCGACGCGGCCGCTTCCTCGGCGTTTCTGTCAAGCAGGATCGAGACCTCGGACGGGGCCTCGATATCGTCGTCCGCGGTTGCGTCGTCGACCGTGTAGCTCGAGTCGAGCTCGCTCAGTGACAGCGTGTCGTCGTCCACGACCGCATCCTCGACCAGCGCTGCCAGGTCGATTTCGGCATCGCCTTCACCCAGGATGAACAGCGGGTTGTTGGGATCCAGTTCGCGCCCCATGTCCTTCGCGCGTGCCCAGGCCATGTCGTCGACCGTATCCTGGCCGGCATCGCTCATCTCGCGCGCCAAGGCGCTGAAGGCGCCGGCATTGCGGGTTGCGTAGTGGACCTCGAGCAACTTGTGTTTCAGCGCCAGGCGCCCGGGTTCGCGCTGCAATGCCTGGCTCAGCAGTTCCTCGGCCTGGTGGTAACGGCCGTAGGCGATGTACACGTCGGCTTCCGAAACCGGGTCGACCTCGCCGGTCTCGTCCTGCAGCGTGTCTGCATCACCCTGGGCGATATCGTCGACCAGGCTGCTTTCCTCGCCGAGGTCTTCGAGCGCCGCCTGCAGCTCCGGCGGGAGTTCCGCGTTCTTCGACGCCGCCGTATCGCTGACCGGCCGCGGCGGCTCGGGTTCATCGGCCGCGACAGCGGTTGCGGTCGCTGCGGCTGCGGTCGCCGCGCTGCCGGCCATGGCAGGTTCGGTAGCAGGGGCAAGGCCCGCGACACCATCCTGCTTCACCTTGCTCCGCGTTGCCGCAAAGCCGATCAGGCCCAGCAGCAGCACGCTGCCGATACCGAGGGGCACGATATGGCGTTCGAGGGTGTCGAGCAGTTGCGCGGTCGATGGCGACGAGTTCCACGTGCTCTCCTGTGGCGGCTCGACGACAGCCACGGCTGTCTCCGACCCGGCCGATTCGATCACGGCCGGTTCGATCACGCCGGGGGCAACCGGCTCTGCAGGCCCGGCGGCGGCGCCATCGACCTCGGTGGGTACGACCTCGACGGTATCCGTCATGGTCTGCTCGACGATGCGGTTCGGATCGATCTGCCTGGGGATATCGGCGATCACGTAGTCGTCGGGTACGACATCGCCTGCAACCGTCGTTGGCGCCTCCTGCACAACGGGGACGTCCTCCGTGGCCGGCTGGCCGGCCGTATCGTCCACGACGACAACCTCGGTGTCAGGCGCCGCCGTCGCGGCCTGATCCAGTACCGATGCCGGTTCCACCGCCGTGTCCTCGCTGACGATGCGGTCCTGCAATTGCGCCAGCTGCTCGTCCTTGAGACTCAACAGCTTCTGCATGCTCTCGAGCCGATCCTGCAGGTCGTCGACCCGCGTGCGCAGAGTCTCGGCCTCCTGGCGCGAGGTTTCCGCGTTCTCACGCGCAACCATCAGGCGGGTCTTCAGGTTGTCGGCCGCCTCGGTCTCGGCGCGGCTGTCGCCGGAACCGGCCTCGCCCTCGCCCTCCGGACGCGCCGTTGCGATGCGCAACTGGTCGTCTGCGTCGTCCCCACTGACCGTCGGCGCCGGCGCCTGAACGGCGGGTGCCGCGACCTGTTGTAGTTTCTCGTCACGCCGCTCCAGCCAGGCATCCTGCTGGTCGCGGTACGCGGTACGCGCCTGCTGCCGATTCGTCTGCTGGATCTCGTCGAGCGTCGGCACGCGCAGGATCTGGCCGCGCCGCAGGCGGTTGATATTGCCGTCGATGAACGCCGCCGGGTTGGCCTCGAGCAGCGCCATCATCATCTGTTCCATGGTCACGCCACGCGGTCGCACGCGCTTGGCGATGCCCCATGCGGTGTCGTTCGGTTTGACGAGGTATTCGTCCGCCGTCGGGCTGCTCGCCACGGCTGCCCGGGGAGTCGGCGCCGGCCTGACGACCGCTGGCCGGCTGCGGGCCGGGGTGGCCACCTGCGGCCGCGCCGGTTGCGTCTGGGCCGGAGGCGTCACCTGCGGCGGGCGCCGACCAGTCGTTGTCGGTGGGTCCAGCAGCACGGTGTACTCGCGAAACATGCGACCGTTGGGCCAGTTGACCTCGACCAGGAAATTCAGGAACGGCTCGCGGATCGGAAAACCGGAGGTGACGCTGATCACCGGCTTGCCGGCGGGGCCGATCCGGGGTTCGAACTTCAACAGTGTCAGGTAGAACGGCCGCTCGATACCGGCGCGCTCGAAGGCATCGACGTTGGCCAGCCTGACGCGCAGCGAATCGATTTCGTCGGGTCCGACCGACAGCAGCGCGATCTCACCGCTGAAATTCTGGTTCAACGCGGACTTGGAGTTGAGCTCGCCGAGTCCCAGTGCGTGCGCGGGTACATTGACAGCCCCCAAAGCGATCGAAACCGCCAACGCCAACTTGCGGACCATGAATCCTCCCTAACATGCCTTCGTGTGCAGACCCGGCAGCGAACTGTCCTGCTCGACGCAGTCTGCCGTAATAGTCGTTTAGTTCGGCTCCAACTATAGCCGAGTGATCGTTAACCACCAACGACTGTGGCGGCCAACAGTCAACAGACTGAAGGCCGCTTCGTGAATAGCAAGCGAACGGAGGCTAAGGTGTGAACCAGTTCACCGCTGCAACAGAATGTCGAGCGTCCGACGCAGCGGTTCCGCCGCTCCCCACAGCAACTGATCACCGACCGTGAAGGCATTGAGGTACTGCTTGCCGAGGTTCATCTTGCGCAGGCGGCCGACCGGGACCGTCAGCGACCCCGTGACCCGGGCCGGCGTCAGCTCGCGGACCGTAATGTCACGGTCGTTCGGCACCACTTTCGACCAGGCATTGGACTCGTCGATGATCTGCTCGATCTCGTCGATCGGTACGTCGGCATTCAGCTTGATCGTCATCGCCTGGCTGTGACAGCGCATCGCACCGATCCGCACGCAGGTGCCGTCAATTGGAATCGGCCTGTCGCCAAGACCCAGGATCTTGTTGGTCTCGGCAAAGCCCTTCCATTCCTCTTTGCTCTGCCCGTTGTCGAGCGCGACGTCGATCCAGGGAATCAGGCTACCGGCCAGCGGCACGCCGAAATTGTCGACCGGGCAGGCCTCGCTGCGCAGCGCCGCAGTCACATCGCGGTCGATGTCCAGGATCGCCGACGCCGGGTCGGCCAGCGCGCCAGCGACGCTGTCACGCAGGTAACCCATCTGTTGCAACAGCTCGCGCATGTTGCGCGCGCCCGCGCCCGAGGCCGCCTGGTAGGTCATGGACGTCGCCCATTCCACGAGTCCGGCGTTGAACAGGCCGCCGACGGCCATCAGCATCAGGCTGACCGTGCAGTTGCCACCGATGAAGTCTTTCTTGCCGTCGGCCAGCGCCTGCTCGATGACCGGCATATTGACCGGGTCGAGCACGATGACCGCGTGATCGGCCATGCGCAGCGCCGACGCCGCATCGATCCAGTAACCGTCCCAGCCCGACTTACGCAGCTCGGCGAAGACCTGCTTGGTGTAGTCGCCACCCTGGCAGGTGACGATGGCGTCCATTTCGGCCAGCGCCGCGAGATCGCTCGCATCCTTCAATGCCGGTACCGGCTTACCGATATCCGGACCCGGCTGACCGACCTGCGACGTCGTGAAGAACACCGGCTCGTCGATGCGATCGAAATCCCCTTCGTCGCGCATCCGATCCATCAGCACGGAACCGACCATGCCACGCCAACCGACAAACCCTACTCTTTTCATCTTTGCTACCTGAATGCCATCTGCGGTCGCCTCGCCGGCCGACCGCATCACTCAAAAAAACAACCGCCGGAATAAGCGCCGCCTTGCGCGCGCCCTCGCCGGAACCTGGACAACCGGGCTTACAGCGCCGCCAGTACGGCGTCGCCCATCGCCTCGCAGTTCACCTCGGTCTTGCCGTCGGACATGATATCCGGCGTGCGCAACCCCTGGTCGAGCACGCGATCGACGGCTGCCTCTATCCGTTCGGCCATCGCCGGCTCGTCGAGGCTGTAACGCAGCATCATCGCCACCGACAGGATCGTGGCCAGCGGATTGGCAACGCCCTTGCCGGCAATGTCCGGCGCCGACCCGTGGATCGGCTCGTACATGCCCTGCCCCTTCTCGTTCAACGACGCCGACGGCAGCATGCCGATCGAACCGGTCAGCATCGCCGCCGCGTCGGACAGGAT
>JAGRGW010000389.1 GCA_020445315.1 Gammaproteobacteria bacterium | reverse complement strand
TCGGCTCCCAGGGCGACATCTGGGATGCACAGAAGGACATGCTCGCCGATACCCTCGGCGCCGTGTTCGCCCTGCTGCTGTACGCGGTCCTGCGACCCGATCGCACGCACCGGGAACCCGCTTCGCTGGATTGAGCCGGCTGGAATCGGCTACACCGGGGGCGTGGTAAAATCCTCGCGTCCACGCAACGAAACAGGGAGGTTTTCGATGGACGTCAAGGCTTTCGCCAATACCGTCAGTACTTTCAACACCGCGCAATGGGCCGCGACAGCGGTCATGCTGCCGCTGTTCGGCCTGGCCGCCTATGGCTGGTACGCCGATTTCGTGCCGAACGAGGCCATCGACTTCGGCGGCAAGCTGCTGGCCTGGGTGGTCACGCTGGTGACCGTGGTCGCCCTGCTGGCCTACCGTTACGTCAACACCATGCCCGGGGAGGCAGCGCCCAACAACAACGGGTTTGCGCAACTGCTCGCCGTCGGCGCGATGCTGGGCCTGCTGTGGGTCGTGGTCTATGCCGGCACGGCGCATGGTGCGGCCGGCCTGATCACCCGCATCCAGGGTGCCACCGCCCGCATGCCAACCGTGGCCTACGTCGAGAAGAGCAGCAGCCGGCGGTCGTGTCGGTGGCACGCGGTGAGCCCGGACTTCGAGCGCGCGCTGCCGGGCTACGTCTGCGTCGCCGCTTCCGGCACCGACGGGCAGGCCGGCAATTACGCGATGGTCCTCGAAACGCGACGCGGCAGCCTCGGCTATTTCGTCACCGACGTCGTCGAGCACAAGCGGGTCGGCCTGCCTTTCGGTCTCTGATACCGGGTCAGCGCCCGCGCAGCGCGTACCGTGCGCGGGCGGCTTCCAGCAACAGGCCGACGACGACAGCGGCCGCCACGTTGGCAGCGATGCTGGTCAGGCCGATCAGCACGACGACCACCAGCCGGTCCGCGGACAACCCGAACAGCCGCGACGACATCGCCAGTTCGACCCCGGCAATCGCCAGCATCGCGCCGACGACAGCCAGCGGAATCAGTGTCAGCAGGTCGGCGGCGGCGGGACCGAACAGCACGCCGAGGGCGAGGCAGCTGGTGCCGAACAGGGCCGGCGCCAGCCCGGTGCGCGCACCGAAGCGGTACTGCACGACGAGGCCGCCGGCACCATGGCACATCGGGAAGGCCCCGAACGGCGCCAGCAGCAGGTTCAGACCACCGGTGCTGGCCGCCAGGTTGCGCGGCGTGATGCGCTGCCGGTCATTCGGGAAGCGCTCCGCCGCGATCGCGGCCGTGATGAGCGTGGCGTTGGTCAGCGTCAGCGCCAGTTGCGGCACCAGCACGTCGGTGGCGGCAACAACGAAGTTCGACATCTCCGGCCAGTGCCATTGCGGCAGGTACAGCCCCGGCGACACCCCGGCCAGGTCCGGACTCCCGGTCGACAAGGCATAACCGATGCCCGCCACCAGCACCAGCGGCACGCCCAGCAGGCGCCAGCGCGTCAGCTGCAGCGTCAGCAGGAATGCGAGCGCCACAACGCCTGGCCCCGGGTCGTCGACGACGAGCCGGCTGCCGGCCAGCGCCAGGTGCAGACCGACGCCCAGTTGGATGCCGAACATGACCGTTTCCGGGACCAGGCGCGCGAGACGACCGATCAGGCCGGACACCATGATCAGCAACAGCACGACAGCGAGCAGAATACCGCTGGCGGCGACGTCGGCCGCACCGAGTCCGCCGGCGATGACCAACGCCGCAACAGCCTTCATCGGCTGCACCGGCACCGGGCGACGGTAAACCACGGCGACGGCCAGCGCGAACAGGCCGAACCCGCTCATCACGCCGACCGGATCGAGTTGCGCGACGGCGAACATGCCGACGATCAGCGGCAGGAAAGTCCCAAGGTCGGCGAACGCGCCCGAGAGATCGCCCAGGAATCTCGACATACGCACTGGACCGCGCGGCGCGGGAGGTACGCCGTGATTCGGCGTTTCATTGGACACGCTGCGCAAATCTCCAATGGACCAAAGGTTGTAGATGACGGCGCCTTGTACGAATATTACGCATCTTTGCACAATTTTCGGTTAGTTCGTAAAAAATGCAGGATTTCAGCCATGCATTCACGCTGGCGTTCGGTTTAGTGTTGACTGCCGACGCCGATCTGCTGGAGATTATCGCGCTGTCACTGCAGGTCAGCCTGACTGCGGTCTTGGCCGCCTGTGTCATCGGTCTGCCGCTCGGCACACTGGTCGCTGTCGGGCGTTTTCGCGGCCGTGCCGCGGTCGTCATCCTGCTCAACGCCCTGATGGGCTTGCCGCCGGTAGTTGTCGGCCTGCTCATTTACCTGCTGCTGTCGAATGCCGGCCCACTTGGTTGGCTGCGTCTACTGTACACGCCCGAGGCGATGATCATCGCCCAAACGGTATTGATCACTCCGATCATCGCGGCACTGTCGCGCGAGGTCATCGAGCAGCTCCACCAGGAGTACGCTGAGCAGTTTCGCTCGCTAAGCGTGCCACGCGCTGCCGCTGCGGCTGCCCTGCTTTGGGATGCAAGGTACAGTTTGCTAACGGTGGCTTTGGCCGGTTTCGGCCGTGCCGTCGCCGAGGTCGGTGCCGTCATCATCGTTGGCGGCAACATCGATCACCTGACCCGGGTCATGACGACAGCGATTGCGCTGGAGACGTCGAAAGGCGACCTCGCCCTGGCACTGGCGCTTGGCATCGTGCTGATCACCATCGCGTTGTCGGTCAATGCCGCCGTAATGGCGCTACGTCTGACTGCAACGAGGTATGCATATGCCTGAAGCCATCGCCATCGCGCAGGCACGTGACGCCGTCGCCGCGAAACCGGCCGGTGAGGTCTCCGGGCTGACCTACCAAGCGGGCGGGCGGTTCCTGATCGACAGCATCAACCTGCGCATACCGGGTGACGGAATTACCGTGCTGATGGGCCCGAATGGTGCCGGCAAGAGCCTGTTGCTACGCCTGATGCACGGCCTGCTCGAGGCCACTGCCGGTACCGTCCGCTGGCATGGCCGGGGGCTCGACGACGACGTCCGACGTCAGCAGGCCATGGTCTTCCAGCGCCCTGTGCTGCTCCGCCGCTCGGTCGCGGCGAACATCCGCTTCGTCCTAAAGCTGCGCGGCCGCAGCAGCGATCAGCAGGTCGAACAGATTCTCGACGAGGTCGGCCTCGGCGGCCGTGCCGCGCAACCAGCCCGGCTGCTGTCCGGTGGTGAGCAGCAGCGCCTGACGCTCGCCCGTGCGCTTGTCACCGAACCCAAGGTGCTGTTCCTCGACGAACCGACCGCGAGCCTCGACCCGACATCGACCGCCGCAATCGAGACAATCGTGCGCCGGGCCAGTGAGCGCGGCACCAAGATCATTTTCGTCACCCACGATCTCGGCCAAGCCCACCGGCTGGCCGATGATGTGGTGTTCCTGAACGGCGGACGGGTGGCCGAGCATTCGCCCGCCGCCACGTTCTTCGATGCCCCCGCTTCGCAGGCCGCGGCTGATTATCTCGCAGGCCGACTGGTCTTGCGTTGACCAAACACCCAAGAAAGAGAGAGGAGACACCCCATGTTCAAACCGTTAACGGCCATGATGACGTCGCTGACACTCGTCGGCACCCTGCTCGCGGCGCCAGCATTCGCCGCCGACAAGTCGATCCTGTTGCAGTCGACGACGTCGACAGCCAATTCCGGCCTGTACGACTACATCCTTCCGATTTTCACCGACAAGACCGGCATTCGGGTCAACGTCGTCGCTGTCGGTACCGGGCAGGCGATCAAGAACGCGCAGAATGGCGACGGCGACGTGCTGCTGGTACACGCCAAGTCAGCCGAGGAGAAATTCGTCGCCGAGGGCTACGGTGTCGCACGCTTCGACGTCATGTATAACGATTTCATCATCGTCGGTCCGCCATCCGACCCGGCCGGGATTGCCGGTAGCAGCGATGCCGTGGCCGCGATGAAGAAAATCGCTGCGAGCAACTCGCTGTTTGCCTCGCGCGGTGATAATTCCGGTACCCACAAAAAAGAGAAGTCATTGTGGAAAGCGGCTAGCGTCGATACCACGGCGGTAAGTGGCAACTGGTACCGCGAAACCGGTTCGGGTATGGGCGCGACACTGAACGCGGCGGTCGGGATGGGCGCTTACGCGCTGACGGACCGTGGCACCTGGATCAGCTTCAAGAACAAGGGCGACTACAAGATCGTCGTCGAGGGCGACGACAACCTGTTCAACCAGTACGGCGTCATCCTGGTCAACCCGTCGAAGCATTCGCACGTGAAAAAAGCCGAGGGTCAGGCATTCATCGACTGGGTGCTTGGCGACGAGGGCCAGAGTGCGATCGCCAGCTACAAGCTGAACGGCCAGCAATTGTTCTTCCCGAACGCCAAACACTGACGGGACGATCGCATGCCGGACATGCGGGTATTCCTGCTGCTGGCACTAACGTGCTGTGCGACCGGCTGGGCCGCCGGTCGCACGGTCACCGACTCGGCAGGGCGGGAAGTGGAAATCCCGCAAAGCATCATGCGGGTCTATGCGGCCGGCCCGCCGGCATCGATCCTGCTGTACGTGCTCGCACCTGACCGCCTGACCGGCTGGCCGCGGGCCCCGCATCCCTACGAACTCCCCTTCCTTGCCGAACCCTACCGCGACCTGCCGGAAACCGGCCGGCTAACAGGACGCGGCGACAACGCCAACCTCGAGCGGGTGCTGCGTACCCGTCCCGACCTGATTCTCGATTTCGGTTCAGTGCGCGACACCTACGCCTCGCTGGCCGATGCCGTGCAGGCACAGACCGGCATCCCCTACCTGTTAATTGACGGGCGTTTCGAAAACACCCCGGCGGCTTTGCGACTGGTCGGCGGGATACTCGGCGTCGAACCACGCGCCGAAGCGCTGGCACGTTACGTGGAAACGCTGTTCGGTGAACTGGACGCGGCGCTGGTTGAGACGCCGCTCGAGAAGCGCAGAAGAGTCTACCTGGCACGTGGCCCAGACGGCCTCGAAACCGGCCTCAAGGGTTCGATCAACAGCGAGATCATCGAGCGAGCCGGCGGACGCAACGTCGCTGACCCCGGCGACGGCTCAACCCGCCGCGGCCTGGTGCGCAGTTCCATCGAGAACGTGATCCTGGCCGATCCAGACACTATCGTCACCTGGGACCCGTACTTCTACGCGAGCGTCTGGCACGACCCCCTGTGGGCCGGTATCAGCGCCGTGCAGAACGGCCGCGTGTACCTGAGCCCGACCGCACCGTTTGGCTGGATCGACCGCCCACCATCGCTCAACCGCGTCATTGGCCTGAAGTGGCTGGCCGGCCTGTTTTATCCAGACCGCATGAATTTCGATCTGCGTGTCGAGACACACCGCTTTTACAAGCTGTTTTACGGCGTCGACCTGGACGACCCGCAACTGGAGCAGTTGATTCAATGGACAAGGGGACGACCGCCAGATCGCCAGCACGACTGAGCGCACCCGCGGCGCTGACACTGCTCGGCTCCTTTGTCGCACTCGGTGCGGTTGGCGCGGCGATGGTTGGACCTTACCCGATCGACCTGTCGCAGCTGCTTGACGCGCTGAGCGGGCGCGCCGGGTCTTCGCCCGACCCGATCATCGAAACCGTCCTGTTCAGCGTGCGCCTGCCACGGATCGCCGCTGCGCTGCTGGTCGGCGCAGCGCTTGCCGGGGCCGGCACCGTGTACCAGGGCCTGTTCCGCAACCCGTTGGTTTCTCCGGACATTCTCGGCGTATCAACCGGAGCAGGCCTCGGTGCAGCAACCGGTATCTTCCTGTCGTTGCCGGTGCTTGCGATCCAGGGTCTGGCATTCGCCGCCGGGCTGGCCACAGTGGCGTTGGTCTATCTCGTGGCAACCACCGTCCGCGGTCACGAGCCAACCTTGGTCTTGGTACTGTCAGGCGTCGTGCTTGGTGCGCTGGCAGGAGCCTGCATTTCGCTCCTGAAAATCCTTGCCGATCCTTACGACCAGTTACCCGCCATCACGTTCTGGTTGCTCGGCAGCCTCGCCAGCGTGCGTGTCGACGACGTACTCAGTGCCGCCCCGGCGGTCATCATCGGCCTGGTGCCACTGGTCCTGCTGCGCTGGCGTATGAACCTCATGTCACTTGGTGACGAGGAAGCGGCCGCGCTTGGCATCGAACCGCGGCGCTTGCGCCTGCTGTTCATCGCCGCAGCCACGCTGATGACCGCCAGTGTCGTGGCGATTGCCGGGGTGATCGGCTGGGTTGGCCTGGTAATGCCGCACATCGCGCGGCTGCTGGTCGGGCCGAACTTCCACCGCCTGCTGCCAACCGCGATGCTGATGGGCGCCGGTTACCTGCTGCTGGTCGACACTCTGGCGCGCACCATGACCGAGACCGAGACCCCGCTCGGCATCCTGACCGCATTTGTCGGCGCACCAGTTTTCCTGTGGCTGCTGGCCTCTGGCCGCCGGGGTTGGTGATGCAACTCGCCGCGCACAATCTCGCGTTCGGCTACCACAACCACCCTGTCGGTAGCGGCGTCGACCTGGCAGTCGATACCGGCGATGTGCTGTGCTTGCTCGGCCCCAACGGATCCGGCAAGACCACGCTGTTCAAGACCCTGCTCGGCCTTCTGCCCCGGCAGGGTGGACGGATCGAGCTCGACGGACAGGACCTGTCACGACTTTCGCGCGCCACAGTGGCGCGCCGGCTTTCTTACGTGCCGCAGGCCCACGATGCGGTGTTCCCATACGCGGTACGCGACATGGTGATGATGGGGCGAAGCGTGCACCGCGGGCTGTTCGCGGGGCCAACCGCGCAAGACCGGGCATTCGCCGAAGCGGCGCTCGACGAACTCGGCATCGGCGCGCTGGCCGGACGCGACTACAAGCGGCTGAGCGGCGGCCAGCGCCAGCTGGTTCTGATCGCCCGCGCCCTCGCCCAGGACACCCCGCTGGTCGTCATGGATGAGCCGACCGCCAGCCTCGACTTCGGCAACCAGTTGCTGGTGCTTGAGCAGGTTGAACTGCTGGCGGCCAAGGGGCTCGGCGTGGTGCTTTCGACCCACAACCCGGATCACGCCTTCCGCTGCGCGTCGCGCGTTCTGCTGTTGAAGGACGGTCATATGCTGGCGAGCGGCACACCGCACGCCGCGCTCAGCGAACAAGCACTGAGCACAGTCTACGACGTAGCCGTCCGGGTTGAGCAACTGCCCAGTGGACAGCGCGTATGTGTCGCCCGCGAAGCCTGACTGATCAGAGGGAGATCAGTCGTCGACAGCGAGGATCACGTCACTGGCTTTGACCACCACGGTGACCGCCTTGCCATTTTCCAGTCCGAGACGGTTGGCCGAGTCCGCCGTGATCGTGGAGGTGATGACGTTGCCGCCGCCAATGTCGATCTGCACCTGTGCTGCAACGCCATCTTTTCGCACGTCACTAACGGTGCCCTGCAGCATATTTCTGGCGCTGAGTTTCATCACTTCGGCTCCTGTATTTGTCAGACTTACCGCGTATTGTAATGCACTTTTCCAAGTCCGCTGACGTCGTAACCGGCGAAGCCGGCCGCACGGGCGGCGAAGGCCGGCGACCGGCAGAAATTCAGCAGGCGCTGCAGCGGTGGCTCGAACCAGGCCGCCCGGTCGACCAGCAGGTCGAAACGCTCACGCAGCAGCGGAACGAAATCGAGCCGCAGGCGATCGGCCATGGCGCGCAGTCCCAGCGTCGCGTCGGCCTGCCCCTCGAGCACCGACATCGCAGCATCGGACTCGGTATGCGCGACGCCGGTCCAGTCAATTTCCGTATCGGCAACACCGGCCTCGGCCAACAGGCACTGCAGCAGCACCTGGGTGCCAGCCGATGCCTGTCGTGGCACGACACGCAGGCCGCGCAGCGATTCGACGCCGGTCATCGAATCGCCCTGGCCCGGAGCGACGATCAGGCCGCGCTCGCGCCACGCGAACTCGACCAG
>JAGRGW010000388.1 GCA_020445315.1 Gammaproteobacteria bacterium | reverse complement strand
CCCGCACAATGGCTGCCGCCCGCCGAAGAAGCGCCGCGTCTAACCTGGAGTTCAAGTCATGGCACGTTATATTGGTCCCAAATGTAAATTGATGCGCCGCGAGGGAACAGACCTGTTCCTGAAGAGCCGGGTTCGCTCGATCGATTCCAAGTGCAACATGGAAAAGGTCCCCGGGCAGTCGGGCGACCGCCGCCGCCGCCTCAGCGACTACGGCGTCCAGCTGCGCGAAAAGCAGAAGGTTCGTCGCCTGTACGGCATCCTGGAGCGCCAGTTCCGGAACTATTACAAGGAAGCCGACCGGGTCAAGGGCCCGACCGGCGAGAACCTGCTGCGCCTGCTCGAGTCGCGCCTCGACAACGTCGTGTATCGCATGGGCTTCGGTTCGACGCGCTCCGAGGCGCGCCAGCTGGTCAGCCACAAGGCGATTACCGTGAACGGCAAGATCGTCAACATCGCGTCGTACAGCGTGCGTCCCGAAGACGTCGTCGCCGTGACCGAAAAGGCGCAGAAGCAGGAGCGTGTCAAGAGCGCCCTGAGCCTGGCCGAGCAGTACGGCATGCCGGAGTGGGTCGAAGTCGATACCAAGGGTATGAGCGGTACGTACAAGCGCTTCCCCGACCGGGTCGAGCTGCCGGCCGAGATCAACGAGCAGTTGATCGTCGAACTGTATTCCAAGTAACGGAACTGAGAGGGTCATCCATGACGGCATCCGTCACCGAATTCCTCAAGCCGCGTATCGTCAACGTCCAGACGATCAACGAGCGCCACGCGAAGGTGTCGCTGGAGCCGCTCGAGCGCGGTTTTGGTCACACGCTCGGCAACGCGCTGCGCCGTATCCTGCTGTCGTCGATGCCGGGTTGCGCCATTACCGAGGCCGAAATCGAGAACGTGCTGCACGAGTACAGCGCGATCGAGGGCGTGCAGGAAGATGTGCTGGAGATCCTGCTCAACCTGAAGGAAGTCGCCATCACGATGGAAGATCGTGACGAGGCCATCGTGACCCTGAATGCCAAGGGTGCGGGCGTGGTGACGGCGGGCGACATCCAACTGTCGCACGGCATGGAAATCGCCAACCCGGACATGATCGTTGCGCGCCTGACCGACAAGGGCGAGCTGAGCATGACGATGAAGGTGCGTCGTGGACGTGGCTACGAGCCTGCCGCGAATCGTGAGAGCGCTGCCGGTGATGATCGTCCGATTGGTCACCTGCAGCTCGATGCGACCTTCAGCCCGGTGCGTCGGGTCGCCTACGCGGTCGAGGCCGCGCGTGTCGAGCAGCGTACAAACCTGGACCGCCTCGTCATCGACATCGAAACCGATGGCACGATCGATCCGGAAGACGCGATCCGTCGCTCGGCGACGATCCTGCAGGACCAGCTGTCGGCCTTCGTCAAGCTCGACGAAACCGCCGCCACCGTGGCCGAGCAGGAGCGCAGCGAGCCGACCGTCGATCCGATCCTGCTGCGTCCGGTGGACGACCTGGAGTTGACCGTGCGTTCGGCCAACTGCCTGAAGGCAGAGAATATTTTCCTCATCGGTGACCTGATTCAGCGCACCGAGGTCGAGCTGCTCAAGACCCCGAACCTGGGTAAGAAGTCGCTGACCGAAATCAAGGACGTACTGGCCACGCGTGGCCTGTCGCTCGGTATGCGCCTGGAAAACTGGCCGCCGGAAAACCTTGAAGAATTGATGGCACGCTGAGAAGCGTTTGATTAACCACTACTAGGAAGTCGACCCATGCGGCACCGCAAAGCCGGACGGCAACTCAATCGAAACAGCTCGCATCGCAAGGCCATGTTCCGCAACATGACCTCGTCACTGATCGAGCATGAACTGATCAAGACCACCGTGCCAAAGGCCAAGGAACTCCGTCGCGTTGCCGAGCCGTTGATCACGATGGCCAAGGAAGACAGCGTTGCCAAGCGTCGCCTCGCCTTCTCCCGCCTGCGAGACGATGCAGCCGTCGGTAAGTTGTTCGGCGAGCTGGGTCCGCGCTACAAGGAGCGCGACGGCGGTTACCTGCGTATTCTGAAATGCGGCTACCGCGACGGCGACAAGGCTCCGATGGCGTTCGTCGAACTGGTCGATCGTCCGGTTGTCGAAGAGGACGATGCCGAATAGGGCGTTTTACCGCCATTTGATCGGTTCGCCGACGAGACAACAGGCCGGGCATTGCCCGGCCTGCTCGTTTCCGGCGACTCGAATCCGGGCTATTTGTCGGCGGGGCGCGCGGATCGCCGCACATTAGCTGTCGCCACGGCCACGCTAAACTCTGGGCATGGCGCGCCCGATTTACCTGTTGACCGATTTTGGCTGGACCGGGCCGTATGTCGGCCAGTTGCATGCCGCCATCCTCGCCGTCAGCGACGCCTCGCGGGTCATCGATGTCATGCACGACCTGCCGGCGATGCGTCCGGACCTGGCCGCCTACCTGCTTCCCGGCGTCTGTCGGCAGCTGGCGGTTCCCGGTGTTGTCGTGGCCGTGGTCGATCCCGGCGTCGGTGGCGACCGCGATCCCTTGATCGTCGAGACCACGCTTCATACCTATGTCGGGCCCGATAACGGGCTCTTGTGCCAGCTTGACGACATCACCGCCGTTTACCGGATCGACTGGCGTCCCCCTCGGTTGTCACCTTCGTTCCATGGGCGTGACCTGTTCGCTCCGGTCGCAGCTAGACTCGCGGTGGGGTCTTGGCCGGCATCCATGTCGGCGCCAGTCGAGATGGCGGTCGGCGCAGACTGGCCGGATGTGCTCAAGTGCGTCGTCTACATCGATGCCTACGGCAACGCGGTTACCGGGGTGCCGGCAAAAGGCGTTGATTTGAAAACGAAAATATCGATATCCGGGCGCTCGCTCGGCTACGCGTCGACCTTTTGCCAGATAGCTCACGGCGAGTTGTTCTGGTATCGCAATTCCCAGGGCCTGGTCGAGATCGCCGCGCGCGAGGCATCCGCGGCAAAGATCTTGTCACTAGCCTTGGGTGATCGAATCCTGCTACATTAAATCTCCGCCCGGTTCGAAAGGTCATGGAGGCGTCCAGGTAACATCCTGGTCGAGACCCTGGAACCTCTGCCAGATCGAGCTTTCCAAGGCCTCAGAGTGTCACAGGAAAGCCAGCAAAGCCCTGGATGCCGGTTCGTCACGACCGGTCTGACGACGACAAGGGCAGGCATGGCGAATGGAGCCGAGTCCAAAGCAGTTCGATGCCGTGTCGGTCGACGTGGCAGGTTGGTTCGTCGGCGTGCGTGTTGGCCTGATGGGATGAACGTGGGGCAAGAGCATGAAGCGAGACCGCGAAAGATCACTGCTGAAGCGTTTCACGACGCACAACCCGACCGTGGATAACAACGTACCCGCCGAGGGTGCGCTGCCGGAGCGCCGTTCGATATTGGCGCAGAAGTCGGGTGCGGGGCAGGCCCCGTTGAAGGGTGCCGACCTCGAGCAGGCCTACCGCAACCTGCTGGTCGAAGTGCAGATGTTGCGTCAGCACAACCTGGAGCTCGGCGTGACGCTCGAACGCCAGAGCCTGGAGCAGAGTGACGCCCAGGCCGCAGACCAGTTGATCCGGGCCCAGCGCAATGCGCTCGCCGAGCGCAGCCGCCGCATGCGTGAGGCCGAGTTCGACAACAAGAAACTCCAGCGCGCGCAGAAGAAGCTCCAGGCCGAGTACCAGCAGCTGCACGTCCAGCTCGAGCGCCACGTAAAACAGGTACAGATACTGCAACAGCGCTACCACGCCTGCAGCAACGAGTTGCGTGACACCCGCGCCGACCTGGAAGCGAAGCAGGGCGAGCTCAACGCAATGACCGAGCGTTACTACCAGCTCGAATCGGCCATCGAGAAGTTCAGCGTCCCGCACGGCTCGGTCGCCAACGGTTGATCGTTCCTATCCGCCGCGCGGGCCGCGGCGCGGCGTTCAGCCGCGTTGCAGTATCGGCGCCAGGAAGCGCCCGGTGTGCGAATGCGCCATTTCCGCCAGCGCCTCGGGCGTGCCGGTCGCGATGATCTCGCCGCCACCGTCTCCACCTTCCGGCCCCAGGTCGATGATCCAGTCGGCGTTGCGGATGATGTCCAGGTTGTGCTCGATCACGACCACCGTGTTGCCCGCA
>JAGRGW010000387.1 GCA_020445315.1 Gammaproteobacteria bacterium | reverse complement strand
AGCAGTCGGCCTACAACTTCGAACACGCCGACGTCGATTTCCTGTTCCAGTTGTTCGACCAGTGCGAGAAGGACTCGACCCGGCTGATCGAGGCCGGGCTGCCGCTGCCGGCCTACGAGCAGGTGCTGAAGGCCTCGCATGCCTTCAACCTGCTCGACGCCCGCCACGCGATCTCGGTGACCGAGCGCCAGCGCTTCATTCTGCGCGTGCGCACGCTGGCCCGCGCCGTGGCCCAAGCCTACTACGACGCGCGCGAGGCCCTCGGCTTCCCGATGGTCGTGTCGACGAGCGAAAAGGAGGTCGCCAATGGCTGAAGCATCCGTGGTCAGTAAAGACCTGCTTTTCGAACTGGGTACCGAGGAACTGCCCCCGGTTGCACTCAAGCGACTGTCCGAGGCACTGGAGCGGGAGTTCGTCGGTGGACTCGACGACGCCGGCCTTTCTCACGGCGAAGTGACCGCTTACTGCGCGCCGAGACGCCTGGCGCTGCTGGTGCGCGACTGCGCGACATCGCAGCCCGACCGCGAGATGGAAAGGCGCGGACCGGCCGTTGCGGCAGCGTTCGACGGCAACGGCGCGCCAACGAAAGCGGCCGAGGGATTTGCCCGTTCCTGTGGCACGACGGTCGACCAGCTCGACCGCGTCGAGACGGATAAGGGCGCCTGGCTGGTCTACCAGGTCCACCAGGCCGGTCAGCCGGCCGCCGAGCTGCTGCCGGGCATCGCCGAGAACGCGCTGAATCGCCTGCCGATCCCCAAGCGCATGCGCTGGGGCGATTCCGACGCGCAGTTCGTGCGACCGGTGCACTGGCTGCTGTTCCTTCACGGCGAACAGGTCGTGCCCTGCACGCTGCTCGACGCCGAGGCCGGCAACCAGACCTACGGTCACCGCTTCCATCACCCGCAGGCGATTACCGTGTTCAACCCGGCCGACTATGCCGACGTGCTCAACGACCTGGGAAAAGTAATCGCTCACTTTCCGACAAGGCGCGAAAAGATCAGGAACCAGGTCGAGGCGCTGGCGACCGAGCTCGGCGGCGTCGCCGATCTCGATGACGACCTGCTCGACGAGGTCACGGCGCTGAACGAGTGGCCGGTGCCGGTCGGCGGGACGTTCGAGGAACGCTTCCTCGAGGTGCCGCAGGAAGCCCTGGTCGCGACGATGAAGGGCAACCAGAAGTATTTTCCGGTGTTCGACGCGAGCGGACGCCTGCTGAACCGCTTCATCACGATCGCCAACATCGACAGTGCGCAGCCCGAACTGATTCGCGAGGGTAACGAGCGCGTGATCCGTCCACGCCTGGCTGACGCCATGTTCTTCTGGCAGCAGGACGGAAAAAGGCGCCTCAGCGACCACATCGCCGGGCTGCACCACGTCGTGTTCCAAAAAGATCTCGGCAGCATGTTCGAGAAGTCCGAGCGTGTCGCGGCGCTGGCCGAGTACATCGCCGACGGGATCGGCGGTGACCGCGTGCTGGCCCGACGCGCCGGTGAACTGAGCCGCTGCGACCTGATGACCGAGATGGTGTTCGAGTTCCCGGAGATGCAAGGCATCATGGGACGCTACCAGGCACAGCGCGACGGCGAACCGGACGAACTCGCCAGCGCGATGGACGAGTTCTACATGCCGCGCTTCTCCGGCGATCGCCTGCCACAGACGCGCACCGGGATCGCGATCTCGCTGGCCGAGAAGCTCGACACGCTGGTCGGCATCTTCGGTATCGGCATGAAACCGACCGGTGACAAGGACCCGTTCGCGCTGCGCCGCGCCGCGCTGGGCGCCCTGCGTATCATGCGTGAGCACTCACTTACGCTGGATCTACGGAAATTGCTCGGTCTGGCAGAAGAACAGCTGCGCGACAAGCTAAAGGAGCCGGCAACGACCGACAGCGTCTACGGGTTCATGCTCGACCGCCTCAAGGGTATCTACGCCGACGAGGGGACAGCGCACGACGTGTTCGAGGCGGTCGCCGCAATCAAGCCTGCGTCGGTTGCTGACTTCGAACAGCGGGTTCGCGCAGTCAGCGAGTTTCGCTCGATGCCGCAGGCCGAGGCCCTGGCCGCCGCTAACAAGCGCATCAGCAACATCCTGCGCAAGAACGATTCGCCGGTGCCGGACACGGTGGACGAATCGCTGTTCGAGGACGACGCCGAGCGCGCCCTGGCCGAACGCGTGCAACAGGTGAGCGCACAGGTCGCGCCGATGGCCGGCAACGCCGATTACACCGCCATACTCAAGACCCTGAGCCAGTTGCGCGACCCGGTCGACCGCTTCTTCGACGACGTCATGGTCATGGCCGACGACGCGGCGGTACGCGGCAACCGGTTGGCGCTGCTGCGGTCGCTGGCCGACGAGTTCCTTCGCGTGGCCGATGTGTCCCTGCTGCAGGCCTGACGGTTTGCACGGTGCGACCGGGCATTCGTGTTTCACGCGGAGCCGCGCGGGATTAGACTCGGTGTGGCCGATCTGAGCCAAATGGACCCGCACCGATGAGCTCGATTCCCGAACTGGTCGTCCTCGAACGTGATGGTGTCATCAACATCGCTGCCGACGAACCGATCGTCTCGCCGGAGGCCTGGATCCCGATCCCCGGCAGTCTCGAGGCCATTGCCCGCCTCAACCACGCCGGCATCCGCGTCGCCATCGTCACCAACCAGCCTGCGGTCGGCCGGGGGCAGATGGACCACCTGGACCTGAACCGCATCCATGCCAAGCTGCGTACCTCGCTGTCGCGGGTGGGCGGCCACGTGGAAGGCATCTTTTTCTGTCCGCATCGACCGGAGGATGGCTGTGCATGCCGACAGCCGGCGCCCGGTTTGCTGCGTTCGATCAGTTTCCGCTTCGGGCTGGCACTCAGCAATGTACCGGTCGTCGTCGACTCGGTCGAAGGGATACTCGCCTCCCAGGCCAGCCGGGCCTGTCCGGTACTGGTTGCCACGGGCCTGGGGGAGCGCACCCGCAACACCCAGCCGATTGCACGTCAACTGCCCTACTTCGAAACCCTCGACTGTGTCGTCGAGAGCCTGCTGAGCGGCCAACTGGAGCTGTGCTGAACGATGATCCTGCTGCGTTCGCTTGTCTATTTCGTGCTGATGTCGTTGACGATCCTGGTGTACGGGTTGGCCGCCGCGGTGTTCGGCAGCTTCCTGCCGGGTAGCTCGGTCGACCGGATCACGACCCAGTGGGGTCGCGTGAACCTGTGGCTGCAGCACTGGATCTGCGGGCTGCGTTACCGCATCGAGGGCGAGCAAAACCTGCCGCGGCTGGGGCCCGCGGTGGTGATGTCGAAGCACCAGTCCGCCTGGGAGACGATCGCGCTGCGCGGCATCCTCAGGCCGGATCAGTCGTGGGTACTGAAGCAGGAACTGATGCGAATCCCCTTTTTCGGTTGGGGGCTGAAGTTCGTCAAGTCGATTCCGATCGATCGATCGGCCGGTCGGCGATCCGTCGTCAAGGTCGTCGAGTACGGCAAGCGCTACCTCGGCGAGGGTCGGCTGGTCATCATCTTTCCGGAGGGTACGCGCACCGCGCCCGGTACGCGCAAGAAGTATGGCGTCGGTGGTGGCGTGCTGGCCGAGCGCAGCGGCGTCGACGTTATCCCAATCGCGCACAACGCCGGTGTGTTCTGGCGGCGGCGGGGTGTGAAGAAGTACCCGGGCGAGATCCAGGTTATTGTCGGGGCGCCCATCAGCACCCAGGGCAAAAAGGCCGTCGAGATCATGCGCGAAGTCGAAGACTGGATCGAGTCACAACAGGAAAAGCTCCCCTTGGAAAGGGCTTGACAGAAAGTGATTACTCACTTTTCATCGACTTCCTGATCACCTGCCACGTTGACGGGAGCTGATAGCGACTAACGGCAACGGCCGGCGGGACGACCGTACAGGCTGTGGATAAGTCGGTGGACAGTTTCCGGGTTGTGCGCGCAACACGCACAACCCACGTCGATCAAATATCCAGGTTCTCGACCGTCAGCGCGTTGCGTTCGATGAACTCGCGCCGCGGTTCGACCTGGTCGCCCATCAGGGTCGTGAAGATCTGGTCGGAACCGACAACGTCCTCGATGCTGACACGCAGCAGGCGCCGGTTGTCCGGGTCCATCGTCGTCTCCCACAACTGCTCCGGGTTCATCTCTCCGAGACCCTTATAGCGCTGAATGTGCTGGCCGCGCTTGGCCTCGTCTAGCAGCCACGACAGGCCCTGCTCGAACGTGTCGATCGGCTGTGACTTTTCGCCGCGACGCATCTGGGCGTCGTCGCCGAGCAGCCCGTCGAGATTCTCGCCCATCTCGGCGATCTTCTGGTAGTCCGCGCTGTGGAAGAACTCGACCGGTACCTGCTTCGTCGTCGCGATGCCATGCGTCCAGTGTTCGATCGCCAGCGCGCCGACCTCGCTGGTGTCCTCGTCCTCGTCGATAACATCGACGATGCTGATGTCGTAGCGGTCCGATACCCCGGTGTCCTTGTTCAATCGGCCCTTGAGGTCTTCGATCCAACTCACCAGCGCGGCACGATCGGCCAGCATCTCCGACGTCATGCGCGGCATGTACAGCAGGTGCCTCAACACCGCCGGGTTGTAGCGCTTGGCCAGTCGCTGCTGAATGGCTGCGACCGTCGACATCTTGTGTGCGAGTTCCTCGAGCGCCGTCCCGGACAGCGGCGGTGCGTCCGCATTGACCAGCAGCGCCGCATTGTCGAGCGCGGTTCGCAGCAGGTATGCACTGAGTTCGCTGTCGTCCTTCAGGTAGTTTTCCTGCTTGCCCTTTTTGACCTTGTACAGCGGCGGCTGCGCGATGTAGATGTGTCCGCGTTCAATCAGTTCCGGCATCTGGCGGTAGAAGAACGTCAGCAACAGCGTGCGGATGTGGGCGCCGTCGNNTCGGCATCGGTCATGATGATGATGCGGTGATAGCGCAGTTTCTCCGGATCGAACTCCTCGCGACCGATTCCGCAGCCCAGTGCGGTAATCAGCGTACCGACCTCGGCCGACGACAGCATCTTGTCGAATCGGGCCTTCTCGACGTTGAGAATCTTGCCCTTCAACGGCAGGATGGCCTGCGTGCGGCGGTCACGTCCCTGCTTGGCAGAACCACCGGCCGAGTCACCCTCGACCAGGTAGAGTTCGGACAACGCCGGGTCTTTCTCCTGGCAGTCGGCAAGCTTGCCCGGCAGGCCGGCGATATCGAGTACGCCCTTGCGACGGGTCATCTCGCGCGCCTTGCGTGCAGCTTCGCGGGCACGGGCCGCCTCGATCATCTTGCCGGCTATCGACTTGGCCTCGGCCGGGTTTTCAGCGAGGAAGTCGTTCAGTTTCTCCGACAACAACGCTTCGACCACGCCCTTGACCTCGGATGAGACCAGCTTGTCCTTGGTCTGCGATGAGAATTTCGGGTCCGGCACCTTTACCGACAGCACCGCGGTCAACCCTTCGCGTGCGTCGTCACCCGAGGTGCTGACCTTCTGCTTCTTGGCAATCGCTTCCTGCTCGATGTAGCTGTTCAGCGTGCGTGTAAGGGCCGCGCGCATGCCCGCAAGGTGAGTACCGCCATCGCGCTGCGGGATGTTGTTGGTGAAGGGCAGCGCCGTCTCGTGGTAGCTGTCGTTCCACCACATCGCCACCTCGACGCCGATATCGTCGCGCTCGCCGGTGATGTAGATCGGCTCGG
>JAGRGW010000386.1 GCA_020445315.1 Gammaproteobacteria bacterium | reverse complement strand
TCCGGGTAGGTCGCACGAGGCGTCCGGTGACGGACGTCCCAGATGAATGATCGTCCCAGACAGAACCCGGCTTATCGGCCGGCTCCTATTCTTCCCCTGACGCGTTGACGATTGCTCTGGCAATGAACAAGGCGCCGGCAGCAGCCAACGGCCACTCCCTTGGCAGAGCGGGCAACACCGAGTCGGGGCGCGAGCGAAACCCCGATCAAGAGGTCCTTCGTTGACGGCGAAGCTCTGCCCGCCCGGTGCCACGTTGGCGAGACCTGCAGAACCTCGAGTGGCAGGTTGGTTACCCCTGCGTGGCGCCTCTTCGCCTCGTACGGGTACGGGCCGGCTGAAAGGCGGCTTGGATACAAGGCTTACGGGTACTAGTATCGAGCTGGGCGGCCAATCTCCGAGATTGCCCGTACTCACCGCCATGAGGCGTGTTCGGGCACTCCGGGGATACCCCGGGGTTATTTTCCATACAAGCAACACAGCGCACGGACGGCGCTGCGCCTTGCGCAGCTTTGTCCGCGCAAAGAGAGCAGGGTCGGAGTGTTGGCCGCCCATCAGCTGGAGATTGATTCGGGGAGCGAGTGTGGTGAGTCAGCTGACACGCAACGCACGTCTTGTTGCGTTATGTATTGTCGATACCGCCTGGAATCTCCCCGCGCTTACTGAACGACTAACGATCGTCCTCGCTGGCGGGCCGCCAGATCCGCAGCGTTTGGTGGCAAGGCTGCTGTTTCATTGTGAGGCTGGGCGATCGCCGTCGTTCCAACGCATTGTCGACGTGCTTGAAGCTGACGTCGACTTCGTACGCCATCATGCTGATGCGGCATACCATCTGCAGCCCGGCGCAGCGACGATGCAACCTCTTCCAGATAGTCTGGTGACGTTTCCGTTGCCAACCATTCCCACGCTGCGTCACTTGGCAACGTGGCTGGGCTTGTCTGACAGGGAGCTAGCCTGGTTCTGCGGCGGCCATCGACGTTATACGACTGATCCGAATCCTGTTTTTCATCACTATCGCTATCACTGGCAGGACCGGTGCAGTGGTATTCCACGTCTGATCGAGCAGCCCAAACCGAAGCTAAAGGCACTCCAACGCGAAGTCTTGCGAAACATACTCGATCGGGTACCACCGCACGACGCCGCTCATGGTTTTCGCCGTCATCGGTCGTGCCTCACTGGGGCGACGCCGCACACAGGCCAAGCGACGCTGTTGCGAATGGATCTGCAAGATTTCTTTACATCGATAAATCGAGCGCGTGTGGCGGGCGTTTTCAGAATCTTGGGCTACCCGGCGGCTGTCGCCACTGCGCTCGCGGGGTTGTGCACTAATCGCTCGGTCCTGAAGCTGAGTGACAACCCTATCGCGAATATTCCTTGGCAGACCCGCAAGAAACTCGAAGCCTGGCATCTGCCGCAAGGAGCGCCGACGTCGCCCGCACTCGCAAACCTGTGTGCGTGGCGGCTTGACAGCAGATTGACAGGACTCGCAGCTCACTGGGACGCCAATTTCACGCGATACGCAGATGATCTGGCGTTATCCGGCGGGAGGCAGTTGCGAAAGCACAAGTCACACAAGGAAGCCCTGATCGCTGCCATCGTGTTGGAAGAAGGATTTCGTATCAATCACCGCAAGACACGCTGGTCTACGTCCGCCCAACGGCAACGATACTGCGGCGTGGTCGTCAATCGACATGCCAATGTTGAGAGGGCGGAGTACGATCGTCTGAAAGCCATCTTGAACAACTGCGTTCGCCATGGGCCGGTTGAGCAGAATCGCGCCGAACACCCTGATTTTCGACGTCACCTACAGGGTCGAATTTCTCATGTTGCGCAGCTCAATCCGGCACGTGGGAACAAACTGTCGAAACTGTTCGACCGGATTCATTGGCCCCAGTAGCGGGTCACACCGAACACGCTTTGCGCTATGGCAACTGCCTGCTCGAGGCCGAATCCGGGCGATTGTGTCCGATGATCTCGATGTCCGCTCGCGATCAAGCGGCAGCCATTACTCGAGTCGCCCTGCTGCGTTGTGAGCCATAATTCTGGCGTTTTCGACGCTTCGAGTCTTTGCTGGTCAGATCTTGAAGTGGCCCACTTTTTCGTGCAGGCGTACGCCGAGTTCCGCGATGTCGTGGGCGGCCCTCGTTGCCAGTATCGGCATCCAGCTGTTGCGCGCCGCTCATGGCGCCTTCGACTTCCGTCACCGACCGGTCGATACTCTTGATGGTGAGTTCTGCGACCCCGATGCATTCCACAGCCATCGAGTCGACGGTTCTGGCTGTTGTATCCGCGTGGTTGGCACTACGGGCGATTTCCTGCGCTGTTGCGGCCATCTCGTTGATGGCGACAGCGATGAACCCGGCGCCGAGCATCCACTGCCACTTGTCCAGTTCGGCGGCATAGCTCAACTTGTTGCCGATCTGTTTCGTGGCCGGGTTGTCCCACTTGTAGGCGTAGGTACCGCCACCGGCTTTCGCCACGTCGATCAGGGCCCTGACGAGCGGTTTGTCGTCGGCATCCTTACAGTTCGATCAGGTTCTTGCCTTCGAGTTCGGGCTTCGGGCCAAGCACTTTATTGGTGCCGCTGTAGTCGTAGACGAAGATGTAGCCTGTCTTGCCGAACTTCAGTCCCCTTAGCGTATTCCGCGCAGCTTCCTGGTGCGCCTGCAGGTTGCCTGTCTCGGCCTCGTAGTGCTGGCGGACGGACGTGAGTGCGATCTCGATATAGTCCTTGAGACGTGCCTCTTTCTCCGCCATCAACACGGAGCAGGTGTGCGCTATCCAGCAGTCGGTGAAGATCGGATATCGAGCGTCACGACAACGATCGGAACCAGGGGTGCCCGGACAGTTTTGCTGTGCAGCTGTATGAACCCGTGCGGTAGGGACGTGCGTCAGGGGTATTTATTGGCAACACGACTGCAGTCTCGGTAAACGTAGGGGGCAGTGTTGCTGGCCCGGTTTGTCCGAGGGTTGGATGTCCCGCTGGTTGTTGCGGCGATAAAAAAGCCCCGCCCTGGCTGGCTGGGCGGGGCTTTACCGGTGTGAACCGTAGTCTGCGGCCAATCAGGCGCGCTTGCGGTTCTTCACGCCGAAGGCGATCAGGCCCAGACCGATCAGCGATAGCACACCCGGCTCAGGTACCTGATTTTCGACCAGACGGGCGTACAGCGTCGCGACGTTGTCCGAATCTTCTTCCGTGATGAAGCCGTCGGTAATCGTGTTGCCGCCATCGGTGCTGAAACCGACGATTGCGAGCACGTACTCGATGCCGCCCAGTTCGACGGTCTCGGTCGACGAGGCGTTCGGGATGGTCACGCGATCCGGGCAGACAGTGCTGCCGGGGTAGACGCAGCTTCCGGTAATATTCGGGGTTTCGTCGAGTTCGAACGTGTAGTTGAACATCTGGTTGACGCTTTCACTGACGAAATCGATCGAGATGCCCAGGTCGGCGCTCTGGATGGCCGGCGGGAAGATCGGGAAGTTCTCGTGGGTGAAGTCACCCAGTGCGAAGAGCGAACCGTCCAGCGGGGCGTCTACGCTTGCACCGTCGAAGACGAAGGCGCTGGAGCGGTCGAAACCGGGTACACCCCAGGAGACGCGGTTGGTGTTCAGGCCCGAGACGTTGGCGACGCCGACTGCCGGGTCGAGCGCGGTCCAGACACCATCGGATACGACGGGTACGGCGCCGGCAGCACCGGCTCCCAAAAGAGCAGCCGCGGTGGCTGCGACGGCACAAAAGTTCTTATTAAATTTCACGTTATTCTCCGTTGAGCTTATGTATCAAGCGGGCAGGCATCTGTGGTCGACGTCGGGAAACGCTCGGGGAATTCCCCGGTTGGCTCTCTTCGTTCAGCAGGATTCCTGTCCAGCGAATTTCATTCGCAAAGTATGTGCCACAGGCTTTAACTTCCTGCCGTGCGGGTAATTTCATTCCCTGCCGCCATCCGGATGCGGCGGGGGTGTAAGTTTTTCTGACACCCGTTGCGCCTCCCGCCACCCTGCGATGCCGGGCGCCGGGGTGCCTTGGGCAACGCCGCCCGCGGTGCCGATGCTCGAGTGACCGGGCTGCGCCGCACCCCGGCGGTGAGCAGGAACCCCGATCTCCTCTTGCGGTCCAATCTTAAAGTTTCACTTTAACTGCTTCTCTTATCAGGCTGTTTTTTGAACCTTTCTCCGTTGCGTCAAAATCAGACATAAGTGCCTGAACGGGCAGCATTTTTTTCCTTCGTCGGGTTGACCGTGTGGGGTACGCCACCTAGAATTGATCTGCAGGTGGGTGATTGTGGGGATTCGGGGGGAGTTCACCCACACTAGCGAGGAGGCGGCCAGGCCGTGTTTTTGGGGGTCAGCACACTTAATCTCGACGCCAAGGGGCGGCTTGCGATACCGGCGAAGTATCGCAACACGCTTGCGCAGAGCTGCGCGTCGCGTGTGGTGGTGACCATCAACCCCGATGAGCGCGAGCGCTGCCTCCTGATGTATCCCGAAAACGAATGGTTCGAGTTGGCGCGCAACCTGTCCCGGCGTGATTCCATGCACCCGACGGTGCGCGCCATGCAGCGCCTGATGGTTGGTTTCGCCTCGGAGCTGGAGCTCGACTCACAGGGGCGCATCCTGTTGAGTCTGGAATTGCGCGAGTTCGCCGGTCTCAACAAGCGGGTATCGCTGGTCGGGCAGGTCAACAAGATCGAGATCTGGGACGAGGAGTCGTGGAAGGGTGGCCAGGAGCAGTGGTTGTCCGATGTCAGGCCGGGTGATTCCGGCCTACCGGAAGAGTTGAAGGGCCTGCCGCTGTGACGTTCACTGCAGACGCCCATGTCCCGGTGTTGCTCGACGAGGCGCTGGGTGCCCTCGATGTCCGTGCCGACGGTATCTATATAGATGGAACCTTCGGCCGGGGTGGACACAGTGCGCGAATCCTCGAGCGACTCGGCGCCAACGGCCGGCTGCTGTGCTTCGACAAGGACCGCGAGGCCGTTGCCGTGGCGCAGCATCGCTTCGGTGACGATCCCCGCTTCGCGATCGAGCACGGCAGTTTCGCCGAGATCGCCGCTGTCGTGGAGAGCCGGGGCTGGCGCGGGCGTGTCGACGGTCTGCTGCTCGATCTCGGCGTCTCGTCGCCGCAGCTGGATGACCCTGTGCGCGGATTCAGTTTCCAGTACGACGGCCCCCTCGACATGCGCATGAACCGTCATGCCGGGCAGAGCGCCGCCGAGTGGCTGGCTGCCGCCGACGAGAGCGATATCGCGGACGTCATCTACGAGTACGGCGAAGAGCGTTTTGCGCGGCGGATCGCGCGCCAGATCGTCAACGAGCGGCGCAATCGCCCCATCAGCCGCACGGCCGAGCTCGCCGATGTCGTGGCCCGTGCCTGCCCGACCCGGGATCGCAACAAGCATCCGGCCACGCGGACGTTCCAGGCGATCCGCATCTTCATCAACCGCGAACTGGACGATCTGAAGGATTGCCTGGAGCGGTCGCTCGACGTGCTGGCGCAGGGCGCCCGCCTAGTCGTCATCAGTTTTCATTCGCTCGAGGATCGTATCGTCAAGCGCTTCATGCGCGAGGCGGCCAAGGGCCCGCAGCTGCCGAAGGGCGTGCCGGTAACGCATCGCGAGACGCAGGGGCGCCTGCGTGTGCTGGGCAAGGCGATCCGGGCGTCCGATGCCGAGCTGGCGACCAACCCGCGCGCGCGCAGCGCCGTGCTGCGTGTTGCCGAGGTGCTGGCGTGACGCGCGGGCAGTCGATCGGCTGCTGCTGCCTCGTCCTCGCCGTCATCGGTAGCGGGGTGGGTGCCGTCTACGCGAAGTTCATGTCGCGCAGCCTCTTCGTCGAACTGCAGCAGGTACGTATCGAGCGCGACCGGCTCGACATGGAATGGGGCCGGCTGCAGCTGGAACTGGCGACCCGTGGCGCCCTCGGCCGGGTCATGCGGATTGCCGGCAAGCGGCTCGACATGCGGCCCCCGGCCGCCGAGAACATCGTGGTGGTGCGCTGAATGGCGGCCCGGCGTGACAGGCGGGCCCGGCAGGCCAAGCGCGAGGAGCGCGCGCTGCCGAGCTACAACGGCCGCCGCTACGCGGTGCTGGGCCTGTTTGCTCTCGGTGCGGCCGCGCTGGTCTGGCGCGCCTTCGATCAGCAGATCCTGGAGCGGGATTTCCTGCAGTCCGAGGGTGCAGACCGGTACATCGCGCGCGTCGAGATGCCGGCCCATCGCGGGTTGATCACGGATCGGCGCGGCGATGTGCTCGCGCTGAGCACGCCGGTGGACTCGGTGGCGGCCAACCCGCGCGAAATGCAGGCTGACACCGCGCAACTGGTGGCGCTGGCGAAGGCGCTGGATGTCGATGCCGGCAAGCTGCGGGAAAAACTGGCCCGCTACAGCCAGAAGCAGTTCGTCTATCTGAAGACCCGGATGCCACCCGCCGAGGCCGCCCATGTCCTGGCCGTCGCGCGTTCGCAGGGCCTTCGCGGCCTGCATATCGAGCGCCAGTACAAGCGCTACTACCCGGCCGGCGAGGTGTTCGCCCACGTGGTCGGTTTCGCCGGCGACAATCACCGCGGTCTCGAGGGCTTCGAGTACGCGTACGACGAGTCCCTGCGTGGCCAGGCCGGCGCCAAGCGCGTGTTGCGCGACGGTCGCCGCCAGGTGGTCGACGACATCGAGAGCATCCGCACGCCGCGCGCCGGCAATCACCTGGCCTTGAGTCTCGATCAACGGCTGCAGTTCATCGCCTACCGGGAGTTGAAGGCGGCGGTCAAGCAACACCGTGCGATCTCGGGTTCGCTGGTCATGCTCGACGTGTCGACCGGTGAAGTGCTGGCGATGGTGAACCAGCCGTCGTTCAATCCCAATGGCGACCGCTCCGGCAGCGGCGGGCGCTTGCGCAACCGGGCGCTGACCGACGTGTTCGAGCCGGGCTCGACGATGAAGCCGCTGGTCGTGGCCGCCGCGCTCGACGCCGGCACGATCCAGGCGGACTCGATCATCGATACGTCGCCCGGTTACTTCCGCGTCGGCTCAGCCCAGGTCAAGGATTCGCGCAACCTGGGTGCAATCGACGTCGCCACCGTGTTGCGCAAGTCGAGCAACGTCGGCGCCGGCAGGATCGCGCTGGATCTCGACAGCAAGTTGCTGTGGGCCGTCATGGATCGGCTCGGTTTCGGCGGCGCGGCAGGTACCGGCTTCCCCGGCGAGGCGACGGGGCAGCTGAACGACTACCGACGCTGGGCGCGGATCGACCAGGCCACGCTGTCGTTCGGCTACGGCCTGTCGGTTTCGGCGCTGCAGCTGGCGCAGGCCTATGCCGTTCTCGCCAACGACGGCGTCTACCTGCAGCCGACCCTGGTCAAGCGCGACCGTGCACCGGAAGGCCGACGGGTATTCTCTGCGCGGACCGCTGGCCTGGTGCGGAAGATGCTGGAAGACGTCGTCAGTGACGACGGCACGGCCCCGGAGGCGGCGGTGCCGGGTTACCGCGTGTCCGGCAAGACCGGAACGGTGAAAAAGTTTGGCCGCAACGGTTACAGCGACGACCGATACCTGTCGGTGTTTGCCGGCATGGCACCTGCGGCGAATCCGCGGGTCGCCATGGTCGTCCTGCTGAACGAGCCGCGGGGCGACGAATTTTACGGTGGCAAGGTCGCGGGGCCGGTGTTCGCGAGCGTCATGGCCGAAACGCTGCGCCTGTTGAACGTCGCACCCGATGCGGCGATCGCAACCGGGGTGCGGCTGGCGCAGGCGGGAGAGGCTGAATGATGCCGCGGCGCCAGGACGACAAGGCGATCTTGCTCGGTGACCTGTTGCCGGGCGTGCTGGGCACCGATGCCGTGCGCAGAAAGCTGGTGCGGAGCGTTTCGCTGGACAGCCGCAGCGTCGAGCAGGGCGGCCTGTGGCTGGCGCTGCAGGGGCAGCGTTCGCACGCGCTCGATCATTTCGACGAGGCCTTGCGGCGAGGTGTCGGCGCCGTTCTGGCCGAGCCGACCGCACAATGGGATGCATCGCGTATCGAGCGTCTGCCGGGCAACGTGCCTGTCATCGCCGTCCCCGGTCTGCGTCGCCAGGCGGGCGAGATCGCGGCGCGCTTCTTTGGCCAGGCGGCACAGGCGATGCGTATCGTCGGCGTCACCGGGACCAATGGCAAGACCAGCGTGGCGCACTTCCTCGCCCAGGCCCTGTCGACGCGCGTGCCGACGGCGGTCATGGGTACCGTCGGCAATGGTTTTCCGGGCCAGTTGCAGCCGGCCACGCACACGACGATGGATGCGGTCAGCCTGCATGCGGCGCTGGGCGGGTTCAGTGCGCGCGGCGCACGCGCCGTGACGATGGAGGTGTCGTCGCATGCGCTCGACCAGGATCGTGTCGCGGGCGTGCCGTTCCACACTGCGGTGTTCACCAATCTCAGTCGCGATCACCAGGACTACCATGCCGACATGGGCGCCTATGCCGACGCTAAGGCGCGGCTGTTTCGCGGCGCCGGCCTGGCGCTGGCCGTGCTGAACGTCGACGATGCCGTCGGCGCGCGCCTGGCCGCCGAGGTGCGGCGGCGCACTTTCACCGTTGCCGTCGGCAGTGACGCGGGGATCACGCGCCTGGGTGACCGCTACCTGTACCTGCAGCGGGTCGAGACGCGCGCCGACGGCATGCGCATCCATTTCCAGTCGAGCTGGGGTGACGGCGAACTGCAGACGCACCTGCTCGGACGCTTCAACGCCGACAACCTGGGCCTGGCGCTCGCCGTGCTGCTGGCCTGGGACATGCCGCTGCCGACCGCGTTGTCGGCGCTGCAGCAGGTCTCGCCGGTGGACGGTCGCATGATGACCTTCGTCGCCCCCGGCCGGCCGCGCGTCGTCGTCGATTATGCACACACGCCGGATGCCCTGGAGAAGGTGCTGCAGAGCCTGCGCGAGCACACCGAGGGTCGCCTGATCTGCGTGTTCGGCTGCGGTGGCGACCGCGACCGCGGCAAGCGGGCGCTGATGGGCGAGATCGCCGGCCGCCTGGCCGATCATGTTCTGCTGACCAACGACAACCCGCGCTTCGAGGACCCGGCCGGTATCCTCGATGACGTGCTGGCGGGTATCGCCGACCGTCACAAGGTGAATGTCGAGCGTGACCGGGCCAAGGCGATCCAGGTCAGTATCGCGGCCGCAGGCCCGGACGACCTGGTGCTGGTTGCCGGCAAGGGACACGAGGACTACCAGGAAGTCGCCGGTCAGCGTCTGCCGTTCAGCGACACCGAGCACGTCGAACGGGCGCTCCAGGGTGGGCAGGCATGATCCGGATGGGTCTTGCCGCAGCGGCCGAAGCCGTCGGGGGCAGCCTCGTCGGTGGCGATGCCATTTTCGAGGGCGTCTGCAGCGACAGCCGGCGGCTGTCGCCGGGCTGCCTGTTCGTCGCCCTGCGCGGGCCCAATTTCGATGGGCACGCTTTTCTTGCCGCGGCTGCCGGTGGCGGTGCTATCGGCGCCCTGGTCGAGTCCGGGGCTGGAAGTGACACGGCTCTGCCGTGCATCGAGGTGCGGGACACGCTGCAGGCTTTGGGGCGCCTGGCACAGGCCTGGCGCTTGCGTTCGGATGCCCGCGTGATCGGCCTGACCGGCAGCAACGGCAAGACGACGCTGAAGGAAATGCTGGCCGCGATCCTGGCCTGTCGCGGCAGCGTCATGGCCACGGCCGGTAACCTGAATAACGATATCGGCGTGCCCCTGACCCTGTGCCGCCTGGCCGACGAACGCTTCGCGGTCATCGAAATGGGGGCCAACCATGCCGGCGAGATCGATTACCTGGCCCGGCTCACGCAGCCCGATATCGCAATACTGAACAATGCAGGCCGCGCGCACCTGGAAGGCTTCGGCAGCGTCGAGGGCGTCGCCCGGGCCAAGGCCGAGATCATCAATGGCCTGCGCGACGGTGGCATTTTCGTGTTCAACGCCGATGACCGTTTTGCACCGATGTGGCGCGAACTCGCGGCGGGTCGGCGCCAGCGGACCTTCGGTGTCGCGCAGCCGGCGGACGTTGCCAGCGCGCCGGACGATTACCGCGTCGAATGGCATGACGGCCGCTTCGAGGCGCGTTTCGGCGTTACCTGCGAGCACGGTGCGGCCGAGGTTGCGCTGGGTCTCGCCGGCGCCCACAACCGCGTGAACGCGCTGGCCGCCATCGCTGCCGCGCTCGAGGCCGGCGCAACGCTCGATGATGCCGTCGAAGGCCTGGCGACGCTGCGCCCGGTGCCCGGCCGCCTGTGTCCCGTGTGCACGGCATCGGGCGCGACATTGATCGACGACAGTTACAACGCCAATCCCGATTCGGTGCTGGCCGCGCTGCAGGTCCTGGCGGCGGCGCCGGGCAGGCGCACGCTGGTGCTGGGTGACCTTGCCGAACTGGGCACCGACGCGGCCGGTCTGCATCGCCAGCTGGGTGAAGCGGCCGCCGCGGCAGGTATCCAGCGGCTCGTGACCTGCGGCGACCTGAGCCGCGAGGCGTCACGCGTATTCGCCGGCGAGGCGAGCCATTTCGACAGCCGCGATGCCCTGGTCGAGGCGCTGCAGGCCGACCTCGCCGGTGACGATTTCGTCCTGGTCAAGGGTTCGCGCGCGGCGCGCATGGATGACGTGGTGGCGGCCCTGGTCGGGGAGGGCGCTCCGTGCTGATCTGGCTGGCCGAGCGTCTTGCCGAGTTCGACAGCGGCTTCCTCGTGTTCCGCTATATCACGCTGCGCACGATCCTGGCCGTACTGACCGCGCTGGTGATCTCGTTCCTGGTCGGGCCGCCGATGATCCGTCGCCTGAGCCGCTACAAGATCGGCCAGACCGTGCGCGACGACGGGCCGGAATCGCACCTGTCCAAGTCGGGTACGCCGACCATGGGTGGTGCGCTGATCCTGGTCGCGGTGGCCGTGTCCACGCTGTTGTGGGCCGACCTCGGCAACCGCTACGTCTGGATCGTGCTGCTGACGACGCTGGCCTTCGGTGCCGTCGGCCTGTGGGACGACTACCGCAAGCTGGTGCTGAAGGACTCGCGAGGCCTGGCGGCGCGATGGAAGTACCTGTGGCAGTCGGTGTTCGGACTCGGTGCCGCCGTCGCGCTCTACGCCACGGCGACGCTGCCGGTCGAGACCCAGCTGCACGTGCCCTTCTTCAAGGACCTGGTGTTCGATCTCGGCCCGGCGTTCATCCTGCTGACGTATTTCGTCATCGTCGGATCGTCGAACGCCGTCAACCTGACCGACGGCCTCGACGG
>JAGRGW010000385.1 GCA_020445315.1 Gammaproteobacteria bacterium | reverse complement strand
CCATCAACGGAGCACCCACACAAATTACCTGATTTAACTTGTTAAAGAGCGTGGCGCTTTTCGTAGCGCCGAGACAGTCAATTATGAGCCATCTCGCTGTTTGGCGTCAAGCGTTTATTTTCGCTTTCGTCCGGTTCGAATCAGCTCTGCTGTTTCGAGGCGGCGTATTTTAGACATTTGGTTGGCTGCGTCAACTGTTTTTTTCAGCGTTCGCAGCCTTGTCTGGCCGCTTCCTGTCGATCAATCTCGTCAGGAGGCGCGCATTATAGGCCCCTCTTCGGCCCCGTCAATCACTTTGTGGCAGTTTTTTTACGTAACCCGGATACGGGCGAATTTTCGCTTGCCAACCTGGCAGACGACCTCAACCCCCCTGGCCAGTACCAGCCCGCGATCCTCGAGTCTTTCACCATCCAGGCGCACGGCATTCTGCTTAATCATCCGGATCGCTTCCGAGGTGCTGCTCACCAGTCCGGCGTCTTTCAGCGCGTTGGCGATCGGGATGCCGTCGGCGGCCTGCAATTCCACTTCCGGCATCTCGTCCGGCATCGCCCCTTTCTGGAAGCGATCGATGAACGCCTGCCTGGCCGCCATGGCCGAGGCGTCGTCATGAAAGCGCGTAACCAGTTCGACACCCAGCTCAAACTTGATGTCGCGTGGATTGTCACCTTTGGCCACCCGCGCACGCAGCGCCTCGATCTCGGCCATCGGGCGGAAACTCAATAGCTCGAAGTAACGCCACATCAACTCATCGGAAATCGACATCAGCTTGCCGAACATGTCTTCTGGCGGATCGGTTATGCCGATGTAATTGCCGAGCGACTTCGACATCTTCTGTACGCCATCAAGCCCCTCGAGGATCGGCATGGTCAGCACGACCTGGGGCTCCATACCCTCCTGCTCCTGCAACTGCCGACCCACGAGCAGGTTGAATTTCTGGTCGGTGCCTCCGAGTTCGACATCCGACTTCAATGCCACCGAATCCCACCCCTGGATCAGCGGGTAGAGGAATTCGTGGATCGCGATGGGCTGTCCGCCCTTGTAGCGCTTGCTGAAATCATCCCGCTCGAGCATCCGCGCCACCGTGTGCTTGGCGGCGAGTTGAATCATGCCGGCAGAACCGATGTCGTTCATCCAGGTCGAATTGAACACGACCTCTGTCTTGTCGGGATCGAGGATCTTGAATACCTGGTCGGTATAACTCTTCGCGTTTTCCCTGACCTCGTCCGGGGTCAGCGGCGGGCGGGTCTGGCTCTTGCCGGTCGGGTCACCGATCATCCCGGTGAAATCGCCGATCAGGAACAGGATCTCGTGCCCCATCTGCTGAAACTGGCGTAGCTTGTTGATAAGAACCGTGTGCCCAAGGTGCAAATCCGGCGCCGTCGGGTCGAAACCCGCTTTGATTCGCAGCGGCTTGCCGCGCTCGAGCTTCTTGCGCAACTCGCCCTCGACCAGGATCTCGTCCGCACCCCGCTGGATCGACGCCAGCGCCTCTTCTATCGACATAGGTAACAACCCGACTGAAAAAGACAGTAAACGCCTTAAAGTAACAGAATCAGGAACGAGGGACCTCGCCCCGGGAGAACCCCATCGCAGTACTGCGAACGATATTAAAAACCTGGCTCGCGTTGCCGATAATCTGCCATAATTCCGGCAATTCCGACAATTACGGCGCTTTCGTGATACACGACTATAAGTTCAAGGCTCGAAATTCCCGTCCCCGCCCACGCAGGAAGCTACCGATCTGGCTGGCAGCGGCAGTATTGGCGGCGAGCGTAGCGACAGCTCGGTTCGTGGAATTCGAAGAGCCCCTTGAAGAACACCTGACCACGGTAGCGCCGTCGTCCGAAACGGCCCCCCTCGCACTTCCCGCGGCAAACACGATTGCCGGCCCGGCAACAGTATCGCCGCCTGGCGACGTACAGAAGACTATAGAGCCACTGCGGATCGCGGCGACGACATCAGCGCCAGCAACCGCGGCAGATATCCAGAGTGGGGAGCCGAGCCTGCTGATCGAAGCGGAACAGCAGAGTCCGACCGACACGCACAGCGTGGCCGCCCCCCCTCGGCCCGCAACGCCGGAACTGGTCAAGACCGCGTTGCCCGTCGCGGTCATTCCGGTCGACACGGCCACGCCGGATGCCGTTGAAATCACCGAAGTACCGGCGGCAGAGGCACCCGCCCCGCAGTCAGCCCCAACCAGCGAGTGGCTGCAGCACACGGTTGCCAAGGGGGAATCCCTGGCGCGCATATTCAATAGCTACGGCCTCGACCGGCGCGTACTCCACGGCATCGTCAACAGTTCGAAGGACGCCGGCACCCTGGCCAACATTCGCCCCGGCCAGACGCTCCGCCTGCTGATGAACGACGACAAGTCCCTCGATGGCATCGAACTGCAGCGCAGCCGCGTCGAGACACTGAGGGTGAAGATCGATGACGACCAGTACACCTTCGAGCGCCTGCACAAGGACGTCGAAACCCGGATTGGCAGCGCATCGGGCGTGATCGAGTCATCCCTGTTCGTCGACGGACAGCGCGCTGGCCTCTCCGACGGGTTGATCATGGAACTTGCCAACATCTTCGGTTGGGACATCGACTTCGCGCTCGAGATCCGGGCCGGTGACGAGTTCCGCGTCGTCTTCGAGGAACACTACCTCGATGGCGAGAAACTGCGCGACGGGCCGATCCTGGCCGCGGAGTTCACCAACCACGGCGAAACCTTCCGCGCGATTCGCTACGGGACGCCCGATGGCGAAATCGGCTACTACGACGACGAGGGACGGAGCAAGCGCCGCGCCTTCATTCGCACGCCGATCAAGTTTGCCCGCATCAGTTCCCGGTTCAACCCGAAGCGCTGGCACCCGGTGCTGAAGAAGTGGCGCTCGCACAAGGGCGTCGACTACGCCGCTCCTTCGGGCACCCCGATCAGGGCCAGCGGCGATGGCAAGGTGATCTTCCAGGGTACCAAGGGCGGCTACGGTCGCACCGTGATCCTGCAGCATGCGGGCAAGTACACGACGCTGTACGCACACATGTCGAAATATGCCAAGAAGGCGCGCACGGGTGCGCGCGTCAAGCAGGGCCAGATCATCGGCTACGTGGGGAGCAGCGGCCTCGCCTCGGGCCCGCACCTACACTACGAGTTCCGCGTCAATGGCGTGCACAAGGACCCCCTCAGGGTCAAACTGCCGAAGTCTCTGGCACTGCCAAAATCGGAAGTCGATCGCTTCAAGCAGACCGCCAAGCCGCTGCTGGCACAACTCGACAGCATCCGCGCCGAAACCCTGCTGGCCAGCAATGAGGCCGGCGCCGAAACCGAAAACCTGCCACGGTGACCATTGCCATCGGCGTCATGTCCGGCACCAGCATGGATGCCGTGGATGCCGCGATCGTCGATTTCGGCCCGAAGACACCGCGACTGCTCGCGCATCAGTCCACCGCCTGGTCGCCCACATTGCGCGAGCGCCTGTTCAGCTTCGCGGCCGGTTCGCCGCTGACCGCTGACGCCCTGGCGAGCCTGGACACGGAAACCGGGCGATTCGTGGCCGCACAGGTCAACAGGTTGCTCGAATCGACCAGCATTGCGCGGGCACAGGTCGATGTCATCGGCTGTCATGGCCAAACCGTGGCCCACCTGGCCGAAGCCAACCCGGCAACGACGCTGCAGTTGGGCGATGCGAATGTCATCGCCGAGGCCACGGGCATCACCACGATCAATGACTTCCGCCGCCGGGACATGGCTGCCGGCGGCCAGGGGGCACCGCTGGCGCCGGCGTTTCACGAGGCCGTACTACGCGATGCGAAAGAATCCCGCGTGGTGCTCAACCTCGGTGGGATCGCGAACATTTCGGTACTGCCGGCAGATCCGCAGCTCCCGGTGACCGGGTTCGACACCGGGCCGGCAAACTGCCTGATGGATGGCTGGTCGCGCATGCACCTGGGCCGCCCACACGACGACGCCGGCGCCTGGGCCGCCTCGGCAACGCCCGACCAGCCCCTGCTGGCCGCACTGCTGGCCGATCCCTACTTCGATCGGCCGCCCCCCAAGAGCACGGGCACGCAACACTTCTCAGCCCATTGGCTGCGCAACCGAATGACCGAAGCCAAGGGGCTCGACCCCGCGGTCGTGCAGGCCACGCTGGCCGAACTGACGGTGGCATCGGTCGCGCAGGCGATTGCCCGCCATGCACCGGACACAGCCCGCATACTGGTCTGCGGCGGCGGCGCCAAAAACGATCACGTCATGCGTCGACTCGCCGATGTGACGGGCCTGGCAGTCGCATCGACGGCTGACTACGGTGTGCCTCCACAGGCCATGGAGACCATGGCCTTCGCCTGGCTGGCCACCCGGACCCTGGCAGGCCTGAACGGCAACCTGCCGGGGGTGACGGGCGCCGATGGACCACGCATCCTGGGCGCGATCCACCCCGCCTGAACGGGCTCAGTGCTCGCCCAGAAAGGCCTTGAGGTGCGCCTCGACACTGCGCGCCAGCGCATGCAGGTCGTAACCGCCTTCCAGCGACGACACAACGCGCCCTTCCGCCGTCTTGTCGGCCTGTTCGCACAAGCGGCGCGTGATCCAGTGATAGTCGCGGTCGACCAGGTTAAGGTTGGCCATGTCATCCGCCTGGTGGGCATCGAAACCGGCCGAGATCATCACCAGCTGCGGCGCGAAGGCCTCGATACGCGGCATCCAATGCTTCTCCACCGCCTCGCGGAATTCCGCGCTGCCGGCGCCCGAAGGCAACGGCGCATCGACGACGTTCGGGATCTGGCTGTCGTAACCGGAATGCGGGTAAAACGGGTGCTGAAAGGTCGAGCAGAACAGGAAGCGGTCGTCGCCTCCGAGGATATCCTCAGTGCCATTACCGTGATGGACGTCGAAATCGACGACCAGCACGCGCTCCAGGCCGTACTCGTCGACGGCGTGACGGGCACCGACGGCGATGTTGTTGAACAGGCAGAAACCCATGCCGCGATGACGCTCGGCGTGGTGACCCGGCGGGCGCACGCCGCAAAACACGTGCTTGACCTCGCCCCGCATGACCAGGTCGACACCCAGCACCACCGCGCCGGCCGCCCGCCGCGCCGCCGTCAGCGAGTGCTTGTTCATCGCGGTATCGCCATCGACCCAGGCGATGCCGTCCTCGGGTGAGGCCGCCTCGATCTCGTCGACGTAGTCGGGGTCGTGCACGGCGTCCAGCTTGGCCCGTTCGACCAGCGGCGCATCGTACTGGCGCAGCACGAACTCTAGTCCGGACGCGATCAGGCGATCGTTGATCGCACTGAGCCGGGCCGGCTGTTCCGGGTGGTGATGTCCCATGTCGTGCAGCTGACAGTCGTAGTGCGAGATATACGCAATCGCCATGAAAAACCCCTCAATTTTTTTTCCTTCTTGCCGCTTTGAATGTTGCGGTGCAACATAGGGTATCGGTTACAGCGTCAGCTGTCATCCGGCGGTAGCCGGACACGCGACACCTCATCTGAAGCAGTAGGAAGATGAAGAAACACTACCTCAAAAAGATATTCGAGCCCCAGTCGATCGCCGTCGTCGGCGCCAGCGAACGGGAGAATTCCGTTGGCACCCAGGTGTTGAGAAACATCCGCGAGGGCGGATTCGCAGGCGAAATCTACCCGGTCAACCCGAAACACGAAACCGTACAGGGCCTGCGGGCCTATGCCTCCGTTTCAGAGATCGATCACCCGATCGATTTGGTCGTCATTGCCATTTCCGCGCACGCCATACCGGCCGTCATGGCCGAGTGCGGCGAACACGGCGTCGGAGCGGCAATCGTATTGTCGGCCGGTTTCGCCGAGATCGGCAAGCGTGGCCAGGCACTTCAGAACGAGATCGTCGATA
>JAGRGW010000384.1 GCA_020445315.1 Gammaproteobacteria bacterium | reverse complement strand
TCATCGAACAGGCGGTGCATTTTTGTCTCCAGCGGGCGGCGAAACCCGAGTGCGCATCGTAATGCGCATAATAGTGCATCTAACAAGCGACTGTGTTGATCTGTCAACATACCAGTTCTCTTGAAAGCGCCATTCGGCGTTGTCGCGGACCATGGCGTTGAGCATGACGAGCAGCTTTCGCATGCACCCCGGGAGAGTGATCCATGCTGAACGCCGCATACCTGGCCGGTCAGGCTTTGCGTTACTCTTTAATTGGAATGTGAGCGAGCCCGGCCCGATACTGAATGCCAGTGTGGTGGTGGGCGACGCGTCCTTCAATTGAACACCGTGAATCGTGAAGGAGCAGGGTGTGGATATTGCCCAGGAAATTGACCGGCATCTCCAGTGGATCGAAACCGCGGTCTCCCTGATCGGGGACCAGTCCGTTACCGCCGGGGATCTCGAGGAGATCACCCAGCACGACCGTTGCGCACTTGGGCAGTGGCTGAATGCCGAAGGTTCGCGGGAGTTCAGGGACCTGCCCGAACTCGAATTGCTGAAAGACAGCCACGAAGCCTTCCACAAGTTGGCCGGGACATTAGTTTCGGCTGTTGAAGGCGGCGACGAAAGCGAAGCGATGGCGATACAGGAAGACTTCATCGCCAGGTCGCAGGAGTTGATCGGTTATCTGAAGGTACTGCAGCAGAAGTCGCAGTAGCGTATCGGCGGTGAACCACCGGCAGAGGCTACGCCGGGCAGGCGTGTCGACTGCCCGGCATCTCCAAAGCATCTCGTGTTCGGCGGCGTTCCCGGTTGCACCGAGACGTGCCGGGTCAGGTGGTCGCCGCCAGCGCCAGCAGGTAGCCGGCAACGGCAAACAGGAAGATGCTGATCTCGAACACCGAGCGAGAACGATGCCTTTTCAGGGCAACGTTGAAGTTCATGATGTCCTGGACCTTGTCGCCGTTGAGGTCGCGCATCAGGTAGGGGCTAGGTTTCCGCATGTGCTGCTCCAGCGTGGTTCTCTTCAGGTTCTCCGAAATATAGCACGAAAAGAGAACAGGGCAAGAACAAATGCCTGGATTGTGCGCCGCACCCCGTGATAACGTGGGTATATTACGGTATGCTTAAGTAGCGGCGGTTTTCAGGGGGCACGATTTTGAATCATCGACTCGTTGAAAGGTGTGTGGAAAAGCTTTGTCAAAAAGGTTGCCGGGCCGTCTGGTCGGACATCGACGCACTCGAGGCCGGTAAGTCACTGCCCGAGACAGCCCAGCTGTCCGCCCCGGAGGTCGATGCCGTCATCGACGAGCTCAAGGCCGTGATGTCGGTCTACGAGGGTACCTGCGCCGCCAACTGACCCGATGGTCCATGCCCTCACTCGGCGGCTTCTTGCCAGCCGCGGTGGTCGCCGTCAGACTCCGAGTTCGGCCAGCATTTCCGATCTGCATGCGAATCGCCTTGAGAATCGAGGTCACCTCTTCACGCGGACTGCGCGAAGGGGTACCCAACCTGATGCGCCTGTTCAACGAGTACCAGGTGCCGGCAAGTTTTTTCTTCCCGCTCGGTAAAGACCTTGCCGGGCACGATCCCATGCGGACCTGGGCGCACCGGCGCCAAACCGGGATGCGGGCACTGGCCTACGGCCTGTTCATGCCTGCGCCTGCATTCGACGACGAAAGTCGGCGCATTGCTGAATTGGCACGGAGCAACGGCCACGAGATCGGCGTTATCGGTTACTCGCCGCTGGCTTGGGCAAGGCACCTGGCGCATGCCGACAGTGACTGGGTCGCGGCGCAGCTGGAGTTATTGAAGCTGGCCTGCGGGCAGCCGCCTTTTGACGCGTCGCCAGCGCTGGCTGTCATGGACTGGCAGACCCATCCGGATCTCATCGGTGCCTGCGAGGCTTCACGCTTCCGGTATACGTCGATGTCACGTGGCAGGATGCCGTATCTGCCGGTACTGCAGGGACAGCGTGCCACCGTGCCTGAGATTCCAACCACGCTGCCGACCTTGCCGGAAATGCTGCGCCATGCCGGGGTGCATGCCGGCAACGTCCACGAGTACCTGTATGCTGAAAGCCGGCACCTGCAACCGGCCGGGCACGTGTACAGTCTTTCGGCCGATCTCGAAGGGATCGGCGCCCTCGACGTCATGGAGAAACTCTTGATCATGTGGAAAGGGCAGGACGGCTCGATTCGCCGGCTTGGCGACGTGCTGCGCGACATCGACGAATCGACGCTGCCCCGTCATCGCATGGGATGGGGGCAGGTCGCGGGCAATCGTCGGCACGTGGTGATGCAGAGTCTGGAGGTGCCGGCATGAGGGTTGCCCTGGCGCGGTTTGTTCGAAGCGGTGGGCGTTTTGGCTGACGCCGAGGGCAGCGACGACCTCTACCGGCGCAGTAAGCCGCCGCAGGGCGATTTCGTTTTCGACGAGACCGTGGCCGACGTGTTTCCGGACATGATCAAGCGTTCGGTGCCGGGGTACCCGGCGATCATCAACATGATCCAGTTGCTGGCCGGTCGGTACGCGCAACCGCACACCCGGCTGATCGACCTGGGTTGCTCGCTTGGTGCTTCGACGCTGGCCCTGGCCACCGGAGCCGCCGGGCGGGATTGCCGGATCACGGCTGTCGACAATGCGCCGGCGATGATCGAGAAGGCGCGCCTGGGGACAGGCGCTGAACCGGCGTCGATCGACTGGGTATGCGGTGATATCCGCGAAGCCACGATCGATAACGCATCGATCGTCGTGCTGAATTTCACGTTGCAGTTCCTGCCGACCGCCGAACGATTACCGCTGCTGCAGCGGGTGCACGACGGCCTGCGCCCGGGCGGCATCCTGATCCTATCGGAAAAGATCGCCGGCGCGGACGCGGCCGGGGATGCCTTGCTGGTCGACATGCACCATGCCTTCAAGCAGGCCAACGGTTATTCCAAACTGGAGATCAGCCGCAAGCGTTCGGCGCTGGAGAACGTGCTGACCCCGGAGACCGTCGAGGCGCATCGACAGCGGCTCCGGCAGGCCGGGTTCCAGCGGGCCGATGTCTGGTTCCAGTGCTTCAACTTCATGTCGCTGGTGGCGAGCGCCTGATGCCCCCGAGTGAAATCGCCGTGCGCATGGCGGACGCTGGCCTGGGCGAGTGGGCGGGCGTCGTTGACACCCAGCTCGAGGCATTCTTCCACCACTCACCACACGGTGACTGGCCACGCTGGCAGGCGTCGCTGGACACTCTGGCCGCGACTGTCGAACCGGGCGTGGCTGGCGACGTGGTCGTCGCGGATGGTGCGTTGCAAGTCGGTTCGGCACGGGCGCTTGGCGATTCCGCGCAACAGGCGCTGGAGGCTTCGCTGCGGGATCTGCACCCGTGGCGCAAGGGGCCGTACGACTTGTTCGGTGTCGCGATCGATACGGAATGGCGGTCCGACTGGAAGTGGGACAGGCTCGCGCCGCATATCGAGCCGCTCGACGGTCGTCTCGTGCTCGATGTCGGTTGCGGCAACGGGTATCACTGCTGGCGCATGGCGTTGGCCGGTGCGCGCTACGTGATCGGCATCGATCCGACCGCGGTCTTCGTTGCCCAGTGTCTTGCCGTGCAGCACCTGGTGCGTGCGATCGCCCCGTCCCTGGCGGACAGCGTCGACCTGCTGCCGGTCGGTATCGAGGGCGTGCCGCCGGCGCAGAAGCGGTTCGACACGGTGTTCTCGATGGGCGTGCTGTATCACCGGCGTTCGCCCATCGATCACCTGCTCGAACTGCGCGAGGCCCTGCGACCGGGCGGGCAACTCGTGCTCGAGACGCTGGTCATCGACGGCGAGGGCGGCGAGGTGCTGGTGCCGCCGGGGCGGTATGCCAAGATGCGCAACGTCTGGTTCCTGCCGACCACCGCCCTGTTGCAGACCTGGCTGGCCCGCTGCGGTTTTCGCGGCATCGAAACGGTCGATGTCACGCCGACGACGACGGCCGAACAGCGCTCGACGGCATGGATGCGGTTCGAGTCGCTGGCCGATTACCTGTCACCCGACGACCCGGGGCGGACCATCGAGGGGCACCCGGCCCCGCGACGCGCCATTTTGACCGCGCTGGCCTGATTTCCGTGGGCCATCTTCACGTCAAAACCGAGTAATCCAATTCATTGGAGAAACCCCCCCGGCTGCCGTTACGCGGAACATCGGGGCAGGACGCAGCGTCACCCCGGCGAACCTTACCCGGTGACAACTGTCTGACGGGGCGCAGGAGAACCGATCCAGCATGGCAATACCGAAATTTTTCGTTGGGCAGATCGTGTACCACAGCCGATTCAGCTACCGCGGCGTCATTGCCGATGTCGATGCGACATTCCAGGGCAGCGATGCCTGGTACGAACAGGTCGCGCGCACCCGGCCGCCGAAAGACCGGCCCTGGTATCGCGTTCTGGTCGACGGGGGCGAATATGAGACCTACGTCGCCGAGCGCCATCTCGAGGCGGCCCCTGATACCGGGCCGGTCAGCCACCCCGACCTGAACAAGGTGTTCTGCGGTTACAGCAATGGCCTGTACCACACGGTAAGGCACTGAGGAGGGCCCGCCACCGCGCTAACGAGCCGCGCCGACAGCCGTTCGGCGCTGAACGGCTTCCCCGTCTGTGCCTAGTGGCCTGACCCTGATGCGTGGCGCCGTCAGTGATAGCGGCGCATCTGACCGATCAGCACCCCCTGGATCCGCACCCTGTCCGCCGCGAACCGCATTGGCGCCAGCGTGCTGTTGGCGGGATGCAGCACGACTTCGCCCCGCTGGGCCTCCAGCCGTTTCAGCGTTGCCTCCTCGCCATCGACGAGCGCCACGACGATCTCGC
>JAGRGW010000383.1 GCA_020445315.1 Gammaproteobacteria bacterium | reverse complement strand
GGGTTGATGATGTCGAGCAGCTTGATGCCGTCGGCGGTGCCCCAGACGACCTGCTGCTTGCCCAGGCGCAGGTACCAGTCGGACACGCTTGTGTCGAGGTAGAGTTCGCGCAGGTAGTCGTTCTGCGAGTAGAGCTTGTGGCCCTTGTACCCATAGGCGCCCTCGGTGTCGAACACCGGCCGGAGTTCCATGTGCCAGGTGCTGTCTTCGCCAACGTCACCGTTGAAGAAGATGCGTGCCGAGTTCTCGAACTTCATCAGGTCGCCGGCGTCGTGCGCCTTGTCGTTCAACATCGTTTCGCCGGCCCCTGTGAGGGCGCCGGAACTGGTGAACCAGGCCGTCTCGTTCTTGAGTACAGCGGACACTTCGACTTCGGCGTACGCGCCGATCGGCGCGATCAACAGGGACGCAATGGCGAACCCCAGTGGTGACTTGCGAAACATTTCGTTTGCTCCCCTCCGCGCAGTGCGCGTAGCTGCTTTGTTCGCCAGGGCGAGCGCCCTGGCATTTTGTCGTTATGTTGTCGGTCCGGGTGTCAGCGCTTGATGCGGCGCAGCGTGGATTCCGACCACCAGTCGTTTTTGTAATCCGCATCCACGGTGTTGACGTTGGCCGGAATCACGGCCCAGGTCTGGTTGCCGGTCGCCAGCGTCTTGCCGTACCAGTAGCCCCAACCGACCGCGCGCGGGTCGTCGCTCTTGCCCAGCGGCACCCAGTCGCGGTCGATGACCTTGATCATCTCGCCGCCCTTGTAGTACTCGGAGCGGTAGTCGGCGAACGTCTTGCTGTCGATGTAGGACACCCGGTAGTCATACCACCAGTTCTCGAACTTGGTCGTGCTCTTGACCTTGTAGACCTCTTTGCCCTTGTGATCGCAGGAGCCGCTCTTGGGCAGGTCCTTGGTGTAACGGGTGTGCTCGTCGTCGGCAAACGCGATGAAGCCCAGGCAGTCGTTGAAGGTTTCCTTGCCCAGCAGTTCGTGGGTCTCGTGGAAAGGCTTGCGCAGCGAGACGTCGCCGAAGGTGAAATCCGAACCGCCCCACGCATCGTCGTGTGCCGGTTGGGCGAAACGACGGATCTTGCGCAGCGCCGGCAGCCAGATCATGTACGACTGGCTCTTGGCGTCGTCCTGGTAGTCGGTAATCAGCATGCCGGTGCCCTTCAGCTTGCCGGAGCGGAATATCGCGAGGTCCTGTGCCTTTACCGCGTCGTCGGCGGCATACGCGTTGTTCAGGTAGCGCTCGAGCGTGTTGGTGGTCGGGGTCTTGCCCTCTCCCTTGATGACCAGCACGGTGATATCGCGCTGCTGCTCGGTGATCGCGTAGTTGTTGAACGCGTAGAAATGGTTGACGAAATAGACCTGGTCGATGATCTGGTCCGCGGTCAGGTTGCCGCTGGGATAGGGCAGGTCTTTGGCCACGCCGGCCTGGGCGTTGAATGACAGGGTGGCTGCCAGGGTGCAGGCGACGATGCCGCTGCGAAGCGCTTTGAGCATGATGCTTCCTCTTGTTCTGTAGGTACTGTTCAGTAAGGCAAATTGCCGACAAACACCCCCGCAGGGGCACACGACCTTGCTCGTCAAGCCAGGCACCAGTCGCTCGGCGAGATTGGGCTTTTGTTACCGTTGGCGCTTGACGGCGCTCTTATGTTTTGCTGAATTTTTAATAATGACGAGCCAAAATGCGCTTTATTTCAATAATTTATATCTGCGCTCAGTAAGATATTACCGGGTGGATTTAACTGCCTGCAACACCCGCGCAATGCTGAGTATTGATCTGGGACAAGATTGGCGGTGGCCGGGCGCGAAATTGCCCGGCTTTGGCGATGCCTGGGGGGGTGTGGGAGGCGGCCGCTGGCGGGCCGCCTCGGTGCGGCGTGGTCAGCCGGCCAGGTTGGGGCGGCGGCCGATGCTGATATGCGACAGGCCGGCAGCGGTCACGACCTGTGGATCGTAGATGTTGCGGCCGTCGAAGATCGCCTTGTGCGCCAGTTTCTCGCGCAGCAATGCATAGTCCGGGCTGCGGAACTCGATCCACTCGGTCACGACGGCGAGCACGTCGGCGCCTTCGAGGGCATCCTCGGCGTACTTGGTGACGGCCAGGTCGGGCCGTTCGCCATAGATCCGGCGGACCTCCTCGTGGGCGATCGGATCGAACGCCTGCACTTTCGCGCCGGCATCCCACAAGGACTCCATCAGCGTGCGGCTAGAGGCGGCGCGCATGTCGTCGGTGTTCGGTTTGAACGCGAGGCCCCACAGCGCGACCGTCTTGCCGGCCAGGTTGCCGCCGAAGAAGTCGCTGATTTTCTTGAACATCAGTTCCTTCTGGCGGTTGTTCACCGATTCGACGGCGGACAACAACTCGGCGCGGTAACCGACCTCGTGCGAGGTCCGCTCGAGGGCCTGCACGTCCTTCGGGAAGCACGAGCCGCCGTAGCCGCAGCCGGGGTAGATGAACTGGAAGCCGATGCGTGGGTCCGAGCCGATACCGATACGTACCTTTTCGATGTCGGCATCGAGGATCTCGGCCAGGTTCGAGAGTTCGTTCATGAAGCTGATCTTGGTCGCCAGCATCGCGTTGGCGGCGTACTTGG
>JAGRGW010000382.1:8169-11634 GCA_020445315.1 Gammaproteobacteria bacterium | reverse complement strand
TGCGCCTGACCGGCGGTGAACCGCTGGTGCGGCGTGAACTGCCCGCAATCGTCCGTACGATTGCGGCCACGCCGGGCATCGAGGATCTCTCGCTCAGCACCAACGCCTCGCGCCTGGAGACCGTCGCATCGACGCTGAAAGCGAGCGGCGTGACCCGGCTCAACATCAGCCTCGATTCGCTCGACCCCCAGCGCTTCAAACATATCACCGGCGGCCGCCTGGACCGCGTGCTGCAGGGCATCGAGGCAGCCCGCCGGGCGGGGTTTCGGCCGATCAAGATCAACATGGTCGTCATGCGCGGAATCAACGACGACGAAATCAACGACATGGTCGATTTCTGCATCGCCAACGACCTGACGCTGCGCTTCATCGAGACGATGCCGGTCGGTGCCGGTGGCCAGCAGGCACAGGACCACTACCTGCCGCTGGACGAGGTCGAACGGGCCCTGCGCGACCGTTTCGACCTGGTGCCGGCGGCGATGCACGGCAGCGGGCCGGCGCGCTATGTCCGGGTCGATGGCAGTGAACTGCGAATCGGTTTCATCACGCCCCAGTCACAGCATTTCTGCGCGACCTGCAACCGCGTCCGCCTCGACGTCAGCGGCAACCTGCACCTCTGCCTCGGCCAGGAGAACCAGGTTCCCCTCGGCAGGCTGATGCGCGAGGGCGCCGACGACGAACAGTTGCGCCAGGCCATCGTCGACGGCATCGCCAACAAGCCGGAACGCCATCATTTCGCGGCCGCACCGACGGCGATCCTGCGGCCCATGTCAGCGCTGGGTGGATGAACAGGAAACGCTGCCCCGTCGCCTGATTGCTGCCGGCCTGACAAATATCAAGGATCGATACCCGCCGTGGGGCAGGATGTCTCCGGAAGATGCGTGACAGGAAAACGGCACAAAAACGGCAATTGCCGCCGCATGAGGACAGGCTGCTGTTTGAAGTCACCGCAAGCCATTGAATAAATGAAGAATCACGAAGCCACGCTTTGTGTTTTTCCATGCTGACAAAGCCGGCACGGCATAGTTCAGCGTTGCCTTAGGTAACTGCCATGTCTTTCCAAGAAACCCTGGGCCAACAACACCGCGAATGCGATTTTGCGCTCGCAGGCATCGAGCAGGCAGCAGTCGACGGTTGCTGGCCCGACGCCGAAAAAGCCTTCGAGGATTTTCTCACCCGAACCGAGGACCATTTCGCCTACGAAGAGCAGGTGCTGTTCCCCGCCCTGCAGCAGGCCAACCCGATGACGGCGCAGCCGGTCAGTGTGATGCAGTCCGACCACGCACAGATCCGGGAACTCGCTGCCGACCTGCAGATCGCGATCCGGGAGCGCCGCCGGGACCTGTTGCAGGGGGCCTCGGAAACACTGGTGTTTTTGCTGCAGCAGCACAACGCCCGGGAGGAGAACGTGCTTTATCCCATTGCGGAGCAACTGCTCGACCCGCAGCAACTCCAGCTGCAGCAAACCCACACGGGACGCCGCTGATGTCGGAAGTCATCATCGACGTCAGTGACCTCGAGCCACCCGAGCCGCTCGAACACATCCTCGACAACCTCGCCGACCTGCCTGCGCAGCACTGGCTGCGGGTGCACCATCGGCGCGACCCGGTACCGCTGTACCGAATGCTGCAACAGATGGGGTATCGCTGGAACACCGACCGCGTTGACGCGAACCGGTTCGAGATTCTCATCTGGCCTGCCGACGACCCCGACCCACGGACCAGGAAGCCCGGCGCCGACGCCCACCCATGAACCTCGGCGGCCTCACACCGGACAAGGCACCACCGCTCGAAGCACCGCTGACACTGTTCTTGTTGCTGCCGGTGTTTCTCGTCGTTACCGGCGCCTTGCTGATATTCAACGGCGACCAGTTGTTGCTGTCGCGCTGGACGCCGACGACGCTCGCGGTGACGCATTTCCTGGCCCTGGGCACGCTGGCGCCGGTGATGTGCGGATCACTGCTGCAGGTATCCCCGGTACTTCTCGGCGCGCCGTACCCGCAGGCCCGGCGCGTGGCCAAGGTGACCGCTCTCGGTCTCGGCCTCGGGGCGCTGGGCATCGGGCTTGGTTTGCTGTGGTCGTCGACCTGGCTGCTGGTGAGCGGTGCCGCTGCCATCGTTGCCGGGCTCGGTGTCTTCCTCGTGGCCTCTTACCGCGCGCTGGCCCCGCTGCCTGCCCGGTCGCCAGCCGGACTGGCGGTGCGACTGGCCCTGCTGGCGCTTGCCACCGCGATCACGCTCGGCATCATGCTGGCGCTGGGCCGGGCCGATGTCATCGCACTGTCGGACCGCCTGGCGCTGGTCGACGTCCATGCCGGCTGGGGGCTGGCCGGCTGGATCGGCCTGCTGCTTGCGGGCATCGGTATGGAAATCGTACCGATGTTCTACGTCGCTCCCGCATTTCCGCGACGCGCCAGGATCTGGATTCCACTGGCCACATTCGCCCTGCTGGTCCTCCTGACCTCGGGCGGCCTCGTTCAGGACAGCACCTTGCGGACCGTCGCCATCGCCGGCCTTTTTCTCTTCTACGCCGGCTACAACCTCGCGGCGTTCCGGCTCGAACAACGACGCCGTCGACCGCAACGCGATGCCAACCTGTGGCTGTGGCAGGGCAGCCATCTCGGCGTGATTTGCGCCGCGGCGGCCTGGATGCTGCAGCAGTCGGTTGTCCTGGTCGGGATCCTGCTGTTCGGTAGCGCGCTGGCTTTCATGATCGGGGCCGTGACCAAAATCGTGCCGTTCATCAGCTGGCTCGACCTGCAGCAGCAACGCATCGCCAGCGGCAACCACCGGGTCAAGCTGCCCCACATGCAGGCGCTGTTGCCACCGCACCGATCGAGCGCCATTGCCGTGTCGCTGCTCGGCGCCGTGTTAATGGTCCTGGCTGGCCACCTGGCGACGGCATTGGTGTCGCTCGGCGGGGCCTTCCTGCTCACCTGCGGTCTGCTCGTGGCCTATGCGTTGTACCGGTCGATGGCGCTGCGAAGCGATATCGCGCACCAGTTGCATCAGCCGGAGGTCGCGCCGGGCACAGCGAACGTCCAGGGCATGGTCCACGGCGGCCACCCTGCCAAAAAACCGCCGCACGCGGCATAATGCCGCTGCGGGATTCGACAACGACATCAATGGGCTGATTCCACGTGTCCGACACCATCGAAGCACTGCAGCAGAGTTACCTGTTCTCGTCCCTCGACGAGGTGCAGCTCAAGCGCGTCGAACAGCACGCGGTACGCCTGCACCTGCAGGACGGCGAATCCCTGTTCGAGCAGGGTGACCCGGCGCACCGGTTCTTCCTCGTGCTGGCCGGACAGGTCAAGCTTTTCCGCCTGTCACCGGCCGGCAACGAGAAGGTTGTCGAGATCGTCGTCCCCGGCCACACCTTCGGCGAGGCCCTGATGTTCCTCGACCGCCCGCACTACCCGGTCGGTGCCGAGGCCCTGCAGGCGAGCGAACTGATCAGTATCGA
>JAGRGW010000382.1:5117-8110 GCA_020445315.1 Gammaproteobacteria bacterium | reverse complement strand
GGCCTGCTGCACGAGATCGACGATATCAGCCTGCACAGCGCCACCAGCCGCGTCGCCACCTACCTGTTGAGGCAATGCCTGCCCTGCGCGGACTGCTTCCAGCTCCCGGTCGCGAAGCAGGTACTGGCCTCGCGCCTGTCGGTCACCCCGGAAACCTTCTCGCGCATCGTGCGCAACCTCAGCGACAAGGGCATCATCAAGCTGGTGGGCAGCCGCGTGACCGTGCTCGACCACGACGCACTGGAAGAAGTGGCCGATATCTAGTGGAGGCGAACATGAACGAAATCCCCATGCGCATGGCATTGTCCACGGCCGCTATGCTGTTGCTCGCATTGGCCAGCGCGAACGCGGCGCCCTCCGCCTACGAAGGCAGGGGGCTATACGTTTCCTACTGCCTGGTGTGCCACGGCACGGGCGGCAAGGGCGATGGGCCGCTGGCGCAGAAGATGGCGATAGAGCCGGCCAACCTGACCACGACGGTGCGCTCGCGCAGTGACACCATCCTCAAGAAGATCATCACCGGCCAGGGCCGGCAGACCATCACCGGGCGAGACCGTCACAACCTGCTGAGCGACGCCATGCCCAAGTGGCACGAGGTGTTCAGCGAGGAGCAACTCGATTCGCTGATCGCGTACCTGCGTTTTCTGACCAGGAAACAGCACGACCTGATGGGTGATCCACGCGTCGGGGAGCAACTCTACCAGGCCTACTGCCAGAGCTGCCACGGCGAGGAAGGCGACGGCAACGGGATCATGACCGACCTGCTGCGCATCAATCCCATGGATCATACCAACCCGAACGTGACCAACGCCCTGAGCAACGAACAACTGCTCGATGCGATTCTCAACGGCAAGGGCCGATACATGCCCGGCTGGAAGGGCATCCTCGATCAAAAGGACGCCGAGGCGCTGGTCAGTTACATTCGCCTGCTCTCTCAATAGCACGGCGCGCCGGGCAAGGCACGAGCGGGCGGCTGTCCCGAACAGCGGGCCGGCCGCGCACCGCACCCGACTGGCTGCAACACGATTCAACGCGGGCCGTGACACCGCGGAGCCCCCCTGTTGCCCGACCAATGCCCCGGCAGGAAAACCGAAATTTCCCGCTTGACCACAATCAAGTGAATCCGGTCCGCCCGCACATAAGCTATTGCTAACACACCAAGCATGAGTGGCGACCGGATTCGGCCATGTTGGCGCTTCGAAACACAAAGCCCGCTTTACCCAGATCACGGCCGTCACCCGGCACGGAACCTGTCGGCGCGAGCCGACCCTTGGGACGTCACGGCCATGACGATCGATGATTTCGACATCAATGCCGAAGCCCTTCGGCAACTGCCGCTGTTCCGGCAGCTGGACGCACAGACGGTAACCACCATCGCCGACGCAGGCCGCGCACTGAACGTGGCGCGGACGGCGCGAATCCTCAACCGTGGCGACAATCTCGACGGTTTCTACGTTGTCTTCGCGGGCAGCCTCAAGATGTACATCCTGTCGTGCGACGGCGCGGAACGCATACTCCGCATCCTGCGGACCGGCGACAGCTTCGGCGAGGCGATGATGTTCAACGGCTTCGACAGCCCGGTCTTCGTCGATGCCCTGACCGACAGCCAGGTGGCCTATATCCCGCACAGGCTGGTGGCCGACGTACTGGCTCAAAACCCGGTCTTCATCGAGTCGATGTTCCGCGGCATGAGCCGCCTGTTGCTGGATTTCGTGCGCGATATCGAATCGTGCTGCCTGATGAACGCCAAGCAGCGCACCGTGGCTTACCTGCTGCGTCTCGCCGAACACCGCGGCCCGCACGACCAGCAGGTTACGCTACCGGCCAGCAAGTGGGTGGTGGCCAGCATGCTGAACCTGGCACCGGAGACATTTTCACGCGAACTCCACCGGCTGCAGGCGGATGGCCTGATCGAGATCGTTCGCCGCACGATCCATGTCAGGGACATGACCGGGCTGATGGAGATCGTCGATGGCGCGGCGGCGGTCAGCGTAGCGACTTGAACGTCGCGACTGGACTGCGCAGGCACGTAATATCCGCGTCAGAGGGTTTCTAGGTAGTCGATCAGGGCCGACGATTCGTCGGCATCGAGCCGCCAGCGCGGCATGTAGTCGCTCAGTGCCCTGCCCTCCGCCGACACCCCCTCGGTGATCGCGCGACGCAGCGTCTCCCTGTCGTATCCACGTGCGCGCAGGACCAAGCGGCTGACCGGAGGCGCCGAAGCAGCAATCGTGCCGGCCCTGACGAATCGACCCTCGCCATGCTCACCGTGGCAGGTCGCGCAACCGAAGTCGCCGCGCGACAGCCAACGCGGTCCCCGACTGAATGCCACCTTGCCTTGTTGGCCGCGACCGTCGAGGTAGAGGCGCTCACCGAGGCTGTTTGTCGGCCCGGTGCAGGCAGCCAGCAGGCCAGCCAACAGCCCAGCCAGCAAGCACGCTGCCATCGTGACACGACGTGCGCGTTCATGACCGTACGGAATGGCCATTACCAGCCCTGGGTCAATGCGCTCGCCCAAGCGGCAGCGCACAATGGAAACAGGATTCGGCGTAAGCCGAATCGGGAAAATCGCGGAGTTGAACGGTGCAACGGCGATACGGCCTGGTGATCGCGTGGATGCTGCTGCCGGTCTGCGCGCTGGCGGCGGACATGGACGCACGGGCGACACTGCGCTTCGCCACGACCTGTGCCAACTGCCACGAAGGCGAATGCAGCGGGCGCATGAGCTTCTCGCTGGCGCCGCAGGCGGCCTTCACGCATATCCGCCAGTATGCCGGGCCGGTCGACGACGACCTGGCGCACGGGCTGCACGGCGTGCTGGAACGCATGAAAGCGGAATGCCGCTACGCGATGTGGCCGACCGTCGACCTGGCGACCGGCGAACTCGACGGCGCAGACCTCGACGCACGACACGATGCGTGGAGCGGCCGCTACTTCATACCGTTGCCCGAGCTGAACGCGGGACACTACCGTATCGCCGGCGACCTGCCGGG
>JAGRGW010000382.1:0-5040 GCA_020445315.1 Gammaproteobacteria bacterium | reverse complement strand
TCGCGTTCCGGATACCGCGCATCGAGGGAGGCTTCCTGCGCCTTCGCCCCGACGGCCCGCAAACGCTCAGGCGGCTGTCGTTCGTTGCCGTCGACTGAGTGATACACCCTGGATTCACACTCAGCCGGGGCGGCCATCGATACGCGGTTGCCACAGTATCGGCAGATAAATGAGGGTAAATACGCCAAAACCGGCGATCCACAACAGCTGGGAGGCCGCGATCCACGCGTTGTAGTACTGCGGCAACAGCAGCGGCAACAACACCCGGACCAGCGCGCCGGCCAGCACCAGCGCGAACACCGGCACGAGGATCCGCGGTGGGTCGAACACGTTACGCCCACTGTGCCCGAGGGCCACGCGTGCCATCATGCCGATCGTGACCAGGCCCACCGCCCCGTAGGCGAAGGCATGCAAAGCCAGCGACGGCGCATGCCCGAGCCAGATACCGAGCGCCTTGAGCAGGAAACCGAGCAGCATGAATCCGTAACCAAGGTACAGCGACCACAACAACGGCTTGCGCCAGATTCCCGGCGTGTGCCAGTCCCACAGCCGCAGCGCATGGATGGCGAACAGCAGCAACGACAGCAAGGCCACCAGCTGCGCCTGCGAGGTGAACACCTCGAGTACGAACCAGGCCACGAACAACACCAGGCTGGATACATCGACCCAACTGCGGTTTCGCAGCGCACAGTCCTCGTCGACACCGCGCTCGATGAAGAACGGGATGACCCTGCGGCCCATGACGAACACCAACCCGATCAGCACGTACAACCCGCTGTACAGACCCCAGGTCACACCCTGCTCCAGGTAACCGAAGACGCCGGCATAGAACAGCAGGTTGGCCGCCAGCATCAGCACCAGCTTGGACAGGATGCCGAGCTGACTCCATTGCCTGACCTTCCACACTGGGATGGCGGTTGCGACGACCAGGCCGATGACGAACGCGAAATCAGCCAGTGCGGCGATCTGGAAAGCAAACTCCAGCGGCAGGTAGGCGGCCACGCGCGCCAACAGCCACAGCGCCACCAGCACCGCCAGCGGTGCGCGCCGCACGGTCATCACGCCGGTCCAGTTGACCACCGCGGTCAGCAGGAAGCCGGCGACCACCGCCATCGCGTAGCCGAAGACCATCTCGTGGCCATGCCAGTGCATCGGTGCCACGCCGCTAGGGGACAGTGGCTGGCCGAACACGTATACCGCCATCCACCATGCAACCGACACGACCGCGAACAGTCCCGCCACGGCAAAGAACGGCCGGAAGCCGAGTTCGAACAGGGCAAACGACGGTGGCTCGACTTTCTTCTCGATGTTCAGCATGACGGCTCGTGGAAACGTGAGGGGAATTCAGGCGGTCAGTTGCGCGTACAGCAACGGCAGCCGCTTGGGCAGTTCGGACGGGCGGCGAATGACGATGTAGCCGTCGTTGCCGAACAGGTGCGGCAGGTAATCGTTGCCCTTGGCGTCGATGGTGACACAGAACGGCTGCAAGCCCTGGCGACGGGCCTCCTGCACCGCCTGGCGCGTGTCCTCGATACCGTGGCGCCCCTCGTACTTGTCGAGGTCGTTCGGCTTGCCGTCGGTCACCAGCAGCAACAGGCGTCGACCGGCCGGCTGCAGCGCGAGGCGCGTTGCCGCATAGCGAATCGCCGCACCCATGCGGGTGTAATAGCCAGGCTTGATGGCCTGGATGCGCCCCCGCACCGTGGCGCTGTAGTTCTCGTCGAACCCCTTCAGCAGGTGCACACGCACCGGGTCGCGCTTGCGCGACGAGAACCCGTACAGCGCGAAGCGGTCGCCGGTCGCATCCAGCGCCTCGGCAAACAGGTACATGCTGTCGCGAACCACATCGATGACCCGGTCATGGTCGTTGATCCAGGTATCCGTCGACAGCGACAGGTCGGCCATCAGCAGGCAGGCGAGATCGCGCGCGCCGCTGCGGATCTCGCGGTACAGGGCGTCACCGGCGCTGGCGCAACCGGCGTGACGATCGGCGGCGAAGCGCAGGTAGGCATCGATATCGATCTCCTGGCCATCGGGCTGGGCGCGGTGCCAGACGCGCGCCGGCGCCAGGGCCTGGAATTGGTTGCGCAGACGGCCAGCGGTGCGCCGCAGGCGCTCTGGCAGGGCTTGCGGATGGGCATTGGCAGCCAGCATCGGCACGATCCGGCACTGATCCGGCAGCAGACACTGCTGCTTCCAGTCCCATTCCGGCAGGCGGATCCCCTCGCCGATCACACTGTCGTCCTCCGACTCGGCCGGGAGATCCAGGTCGAACTTCAGCGTCGCCGCGGCGCGGCGCTTGTCACGACTCACCGACAGCTGGTCGAGATCGCGCGCGATCGACTCGGCCCGGTCGAGGTCGTCCTCGTCCTCCGAACCACGGTCGACGTTGACGAACTCGCCGGAGGTGAAGATGTTCTCCATGCGCACCGTCACCAGGCCGCGGTCCTTCTCCGGGGTCTTGACCCGCTCCGCCTTGCGCCGCAGGTGGTCGATGTCGCGACGCTGCTGGTCGGCGCGGGCGGTATCGTCGTCGGGCTCCGCCGGGGCCGGCCTGGCCGGGGCGACCGGCGGCTGCGGATGCAGCCACAGTGGCACGGCTGCCGGGGGACGCCGCGTCGGCGGCAGGCTCGCGACACTGTCGGGCACATCGAGTGCCGCGCGGATCGCATGCTCGGCCCGCGCCTCTTCGACACCCAGCGACGCCGGGTCCGGTCGCGTCGCCACGTGGGCCTCGACCAGGCGGCGGTAACGCCCGGCAAGGCCGGGAAAGCGTTCGAGCGCCTGCCGGGTGCGTCGCTGGTTGGCGACGAACCAGTCATCGCCGTCGAAATCGTCACAGACGGCCATCGCCGCCAGCCACAGGTACAGTTCGCGGTTCAGTGAACGCTCGGGGAGCCAGTCGACCTCGGCCGGAAGGCGCAGGAAGCTGTCGTCGCGCCAGGCCAGCGAGATGCGTTCCTGCGCGCCGGCGAGACGCTGCAGCCAGCTGCGCCTGGCCTGGTTGACGATGCTGTCGGCAGTCGTCACCTGCAGTCCACCGTCACCGCCGAGGGCGCGGAACATGACACCCACCGAGCGCTCGACGTCGGCCAGCTTCACGGCAGCCTGCGGGAACCCGCGGTAGGCCAGGCGCGTGACCAGGCGATGCCAGAGTTCGCCGACCTGCTCTTCCACTCAGGCGTTCTCCATCAACGACTCGGCCGGATGCGGCTTTGCCGGCGCCCGCGAAGGACGCGCGGTACGGCCATCGATGACCGGCAGGGCATCCGCACCCGACACCCAGTTCAGCAGGCTCTCGCCCGGCGGCAGCGCGGGATCGCGCCGCTGCACCTGGCCGCAGGCCGAGATACATTGCGCGCACTCGGTGCAGGTAAACATGCGACGCTTGATGGTGCGCGGCTTCAAACGCATCGGACAGGCGTTGTCGCAGGCATTGTTGCAGCTGCGGCAGGCCGCGGCGCGGGTGGTGTCGAAACCGACGACCATGGCGCGGTTGTTACCCATCCAGCTCAGGCTCTGGAACAGGCCGACGGCACAACCGAAACGGCAGAACAGGTGGCGCGCGAACAGGAACTCGATACTGAGCGCCACGGTCGCCACGGCGATGAACAGGGTCTGCCGAAACGTCAGCTCACCGTGCAGCAGGTTGGTGTAGATCTCGACCGGTGGCAGCAGGTAGGTCAGCAGCACCACGGCCCAGAGGAAGGCGAAGCCGAACACGGCCAGCAGCGTCGGCACCCAGTACGCGGCGTTGGGCACGACGCGGGAGCCGTCGGCCTGCAACGTCGGCAGCGCCTTCTTCTCCCACAGGCTCGGCCTGCCGCTGGCGCGCCACATCAGGCGATTGATGACCTCGACGACCGAGAAGTGCGGACACAGCCAGCCGCAGTAAAGGCGGCCGTAACGCCAGGCGATCCACAGGAACAGCGCGGCGCCACCGAACAGCGGCAGGAACCCCCGCCAGAACAGGTTGAAGGCCGCCTGTGCGACGCCGATTTCACCGGCCTGGAAGGCATCGATTCCGAGCGTCCAGTCCATGCCGAGCAGCACGGCGTGACCGCGCGACAGGTCGATGCGCAGCAGGTCGAGCGGCGGCGCCAACACGAACAGCGCGAAGAAAGCTGCCTGGAAAAGGTTGCGCCGACGCTGCAGGTCCGGACTCACCATCAGTCAGTCCCGCGTCACGCATCCGCTGCGCAGCGGTCGGCCGACCAGCGGGTAACGCCAGCACTGACCGGCCATCGCCTTGGCCAGGCCGAATGCACCGCACACCACCAGCAGGGAGTGGCAGGTCGTGAAGTAGGTAATGACCACGACCCAGACATGCGGTCCGTCGTATCCGCCGAGCAGCAGGATCAGCGCGTTGGCGACGACCAGCAGGATCCCGGCCCAGATGCTGCCGGACAGCGTCTGGTCGAGGTGCGACAGGGCGAGCGGCGAACCGTCCACGCGGTGCCGCCGCCACAACCACAGCAGCCCCAGGAAGCCGAACCCGGGCGCCAGCAGCAGGTTGACGAGGTAAAGGCTCTGCGCGGCGGTCGCGACACCGCTGCCGTCGCCGACCTCAGCCGACTGTGGCATCGACCACCTCCATCAGGGCCTGAAGCGTCTCGGGGTCATCGCTCAACGGCTCGACGAGTGCCGCCCGGCAGGCCTCGCGGACGTCGAAACCGTCCTTGATCAGTGTGGCCGCGTACACCAGCAGGCGGGTCGACGCAGCCTCTTCGAGGTCATGGTCCTTCAGGGCGCGCAAGGCACCGGCGAGCTGTACCAGGCGCTCGCCGTGCGCGGCTTCGATGCCGGTCTCACCTGCCAGCACCTCGCGCTCCAGCTCAGGTGCCGGAAAATCGAAACTGACCGCGACGAAGCGTTGCCGGGTCGACGGCTTCATACCCTTCAGCAGGTTCTGGTAGCCGGGGTTGTACGACACGACGAGCATGAAGCCTGGCGGCGCCTGCAGGATTTCCCCGGTGCGCTCGAGCGGCAGGATGCGGCGGTCGTCGGTCAGCGGATGCAGCACGACGGTCACGTCCTTGC
>JAGRGW010000054.1 GCA_020445315.1 Gammaproteobacteria bacterium | reverse complement strand
TCGTCAACGTCATCCTGGTCGACTTCCGTGGCTTCGACACGCTCGGCGAGATCACCGTACTGGCAATCGCGGCGATCGGTATCTTCGTGCTGCTCGACGGACTGCGCCTGGCCGCGCCCGAGAGGGATGCCGACGCGCGCCGCTGGAGCTGGGACGAGCACCCGCTGATCATGGCGACCTTCTCGCGTCTGCTGCTGCCGCTGGCGCTGCTGGTCGCGATCTTCGTGCTGCTGCGCGGACACAACCTGCCCGGCGGCGGCTTCATCGCCGGCCTGATCACCGCGGTCGCGCTGATCACCCAGTATCTCGCCAACGGCATCGCCTGGACGCGTCCGCGCATGGGCGCGCGGCTGCACCCGCTGATCGGGGTCGGCCTGATGATCGCCACGCTGACCGGACTGGCAAGCTGGTTGTTCGGCTACCCCTTCCTGACCTCGACCTTCACCTACCTGCACTGGCCGCTGGTCGGCAAGTTCGAGGTCGCCTCGGCGATGCTGTTCGACCTCGGCGTGTTCCTGGTCGTGGTCGGCGTGACCCTGGTGATCCTGCTGCGCCTCGGCCACCTGCACGACATCAACCGGCCGCAGACCGACAACCCGGCCGACGAGGACGACATCTGATGGAAGTCCTGGTTTCGCTGGTGATCGCCGTGTTGACCGCCTGCGGTGTCTATCTCAGCCTGCGCGGGCGCACCTTCCCGGTCGTACTCGGGCTCACGCTGCTTTCGTACGCGGTCAACCTGTTCCTGTTCGTGACCGGGCGGCTCGTGATCGGTGCCCCGCCCATCATCGAGGCCGGCCGCAGCGTCTACGCCGACCCGCTACCGCAGGCGCTGGTACTGACCGCGATCGTCATCAGCTTCGGCATGACCGCTTTCGTGGTCATCCTGGCGCTGCGGGCACGGGCCGAACTCGGCATCGACCATGTCGACGGCAAGGAGGGGACGCAGCGATGAATCACCTCGTGATTGCGCCGCTGCTGCTGCCGCTGATCACCGGCATCGCGCTGATCCTGCTGCGCGGTTCGGCCAACCCGCTGCGCCGTACCCTCAACGTCGCCTCAACCCTGGCGCTGGCCGTGGTCGCCGCCGCGCTGGTGTTGCAGGCGAGCGACGGCAGCGTGCAGGTCTACCGCCTCGGCGACTGGCCGGCGCCGTTCGGCATCGTGCTGGTCGCCGACCGACTCGCCGCGCTGATGGTCATCATCACGGCCGTGCTGGCGGCTGCGGTGCTGCTGCACGCGGTGCGCGGCAGCGACCGCGACGGGCGCTACTTCCATGTGCTGTTTCAACTGCAGCTGTTCGGCCTCAATGGCGCCTTCCTGACCGGCGACCTGTTCAACCTGTTCGTGTTCTTCGAGGTGCTGCTTATCGCCTCTTACGGCCTGCTGCTGCACGGCGGTGGCCCTTTGCGTACCCGCGCCGGGTTGCACTTCGTCGTCATCAACCTGGTCGGCTCGACGCTGTTCCTGTTCGCCGTCGGTGCGCTGTACGGTGTGCTCGGTACGCTGAACATGGCGGACCTGGCGCGGCAGGCAGCGGCGGTCGCGCCAGACGACGTCGGCGTCGTGCGCGCGGCCGGACTGCTGTTGTTCGCCGTGTTCGCGCTGAAAGCGGCACTGGCGCCGATGCACCTGTGGCTGCCCGGCGCCTACGGCAACACGAGCCTGCCGGTCGCGGCGATGTTCGCCATCATGACCAAGGTCGGCGCCTACGCCATCCTGCGCGTCTACAGCCTCGTGTTCGGTGCCGACGGCGGGCCTGTCGCCGGCCTGCTCGATCCCTGGCTGCTGCCGCTGGCGCTCGTTACTGTCGCCGTCGGCACATTCGGCCTGCTCGCCAGCCGGCGCCTGGCCCTGCAGGCGGCCCACCTCGTCATCGTGTCCGCCGGCACGCTGTTGGCGGCATTCGGTATCGGCAGTGACGCCGCCATCGCCGCCGGCCTGTACTACCTCGCGCACACCACGTTCGCCGCCGCAGCCCTGTTCCTGCTCGCCGACATCATCGGCAGGGCGCGTGGCGACCTGCACGACAACCTGGTCACCGGCCCGGTGTTGCCCCGCACGCAGCTGGTCGGTGGGCTGTTCCTGCTGAGCTGCATCACCGTGGCCGGCATCCCGCCGTTGTCGGGATTCTTCGGCAAGTTGCTGATCCTGCAGTCGAGCGTCAATACGCCTTGGGTAAGCTGGGTATTCGGTGTGCTGCTGGTCACCAGCCTGCTCGGGATCATGGCCCTGGCGCGTTCGGGCAGCACGCTTTTCTTCGCCACAGACGATCGCGTCGCGACGGCCCCGGCACCGCACAACCTCGATCTCGTCGGTGTCGTGTCGCTGGTCTCCGCCGGCATCGTGCTCGTGGTATTTGCCGACCCGGTGTATGCATTCGCGCGTGATGCCGCGATGCAGTTGTTGCAGCCCGGCGACTACATCGCGGCGGTGCTGCCGGGCGCTGCAGTGGGAGCAGCCCCGTGAGTCGCGCACTGCCGCACCCACTGCTGTCGCTGATCCTGCTCGGGCTTTGGCTGCTGCTGGTCAACGAGCTGAGCATCGCACACCTGCTGCTCGGCGCCGTGCTCGGCTGGGCGGTACCGCTGTACACGGCGCGCTTCTGGCCCGAGGCGGTCACGGTACACCGCCCCTTCGTGCTGCTGCGGTTTGCACTCGTCGTGCTGTACGACATCGTCGTCGCCAATGTCACGGTCGCGCGCCTGATTCTCGGCGCCACCGACAGACTGAAACCGGCCTTCGTTGTCATGCCGCTCGAGGTCCGGAGCGAGGTGGCGATCAGTCTGCTGGCCAACACGATCTCGTTGACACCGGGAACGGTATCGACTTTCGTCAGCGCCGACCGGCGCTGCCTGGTCATCCACAACCTGCACACCACCGACGAAGAAACGATGGTCGCGACGATACGCGAGCGCTACGAGCGACCGCTGAAGGAGGCACTGGAGCCATGTTGAACACCGCGGTCTACATCGCGTTCGGGCTGGTCAGCGCGGCGCTGCTGCTGTCGTTCTGGCGGCTGTTGCTGGGGCCCAGCAAACCCGACCGGATTCTCGCCCTGGACACGCTCTACGTGAACACTGTGGCGCTGCTGGTCCTGCTGGGCATCCACCTCGGCAGCAACCTGTACTTCGAGGCGGCGCTGCTGATCGCGATGATCGGCTTCGTCGGCACCGTGGCGTTGAGCAAGTTCCTGACCCGCGGCGATATTATCGAATGAACACGACGATGCTGGACCTGCTGCTTTCCATCCTGATCCTGACTGGCGCGACGTTCACGCTGATCGGCTCGCTCGGACTCGTGCGCCTGCGCGATTTCTACAGTCGCCTGCACGCGCCGACGAAGGCCACGACGCTCGGCGTCGGCAGCCTGTTGATCGCCTCGGCGGTGTATTTCAGCCACCAGGACGACGGGCTCAGCCTGCACGAGGTCCTGGTGACGCTGTTCCTGTTCATCACCGCGCCGGTCAGCGCCCACCTGATGGCGAAGGCGGCCCTGCACCTGCGGCTGACCTCGCGCGCGGAACTGCCAGACGACAGGCTGCTGGACGGCGCCAACTGCACCGACGAGCGTAGGGCCAGGGAAGAATGATCCCGGTCAGCGATGCGGGTGCTCGAAGAACACGTAAGGTGTCGAGTAGTCGCTGATCTCGAAATAGACCTTCTTCTCGCCGGGGTCCTTCTGCATGTTCAGGTTCTCGTCGAACACGCCGTAGCCGAAACGGTACGGCCTCGAGCCCGATCCCTGCGTCGCCTGCGCCGTGCTGAGCTTGTCGATGTCGATGAACCGGCGCACCAGCTTGTCTCCGGCATAGACCTCGAGCACACCGTTGGTGCCAGTCCAGTTCTGAATGGCGCGACCGAACTTGTTCTGTGTTTCCTGCGTGCAGGCAGCGAGGGTCAGTACTGCCAAGGCCGCAATCCCGGTACGAAACATGTCGACAACTCCTGGGTTGGGGATACTTTCGGAATTGTCGCAGAATCGGGGGGCCAAATCGGGGCGGTCGGGTCAGCGCGCCTTCAGCTTGCGCCTGACATAGATGGCGATTTTTTCCGCTTCCGCCTTCGGCATCGAGCTGTACGCCGGCATACGCGTATCCTCAGCACGGCCGTGGCCACGGATGTAGGCCACCAGCTGCCGATAGGTCATCGTCGTATAGACAACAGGCGGAATGCCGCGCAGAAAGGCCCCCTCGCCGGTCTCCTGGTGACACTCTCCGCAGTGATACTCGAAAAGTTCCCTGCCGGTGGATATCTCGGGGTGATCGTGACCGTCCTCGCCGCAACCGGCCAACAGGAAAACCGCAAAGACAGTCGCGGGGAAACGCAAGCCAAACACCTCTTTTTGCATGGTCATGTCAAAAGGCTAGCACAAGCGGCCACCGGCGATGTGCGGCTGCACAGGACCCCGGGCGCGCGTAGTATACGGCGTCAGGTTCCTGTCCCTGCCCCTGTTTCGTATGCGCCACACATCACCAGACCTTTTCGGCTACCGACGCCACTGGGCGCACAAGTTCGGCCCGGCGCCGTTCCTGCCGATGTCGCGCGAAGAAATGGACCTGCTCGGCTGGGACAGTTGCGACATCGTCATCGTCAGTGGTGACGCCTACGTCGACCACCCGAGCTTCGGCATGGCCGTCGTCGGCCGGGTGCTGGAGGCACAGGGTTTTCGGGTCGGAATCATCGCTCAACCCGACTGGACCTCGCCCGATGACTTCTCCGCCCTCGGGCGCCCGAACCTGTACTTCGGCGTGACCGCCGGCAACATGGATTCGATGGTCAACCGCTACACGGCCGATCGCCGCCTGCGTTCAGACGACGCCTACACCCCGCACGGCGAGGGCGGCAGGCGACCGGACCGCGCGGTCATCGTCTATGCCCAACGCTGTCGCGAGGCCTTCAACGACGTGCCGATCATCATCGGCGGCATCGAGGCCAGCCTGCGTCGCATCGCGCATTTCGACTACTGGCAGGAAAAGGTCCGTCGCTCGGTACTGGTAGACGCCAAGGCCGACATGCTGCTGTTCGGCAACGCCGAGCGCGCCGTCGTCGAACTGAGCCATCGACTGGCCGCTGGCGAGACGATCGAACAGATCGACGACCTGCGTGGCACGGCTTTTGTTCGGCGCGAGATTCCAGAGACCTGCACGCTGCTCGACTCGACGACGATCGACGAGCCCGGAAAGATCGATCAGCATCCGGATCCTTACGCCGAAGGGCCGGGGGCCGCGGGCCAGGGGCCTGCAGCTTGCAATGACCCGGGCCCGCAGACCGAGGTCCCTGGCCCCCGGGTCGTCACTCTTCATTCGAGACCCAAGGGTCAGCATCGCACGCAACAGGCCGTACGACTGCCGAGCTTCGAGGCCGTGCGCGACGATCCGGTGCTGTACGCGCATGCCTCGCGCCTGCTGCACCTGGAGTCGAACCCCGGCAACGCCAGGGCACTGGTGCAGCGACACGGTGACCGCGAGGTCTGGATCAACCCGCCACCAGTGCCGCTGCGCACACCGGAACTCGACCGTGTGTTCGAGTTACCCTACCAGCGCGTGCCCCATCCCGCGTACGGCGGCGCGCGCATCCCCGCTTACGAGATGATCCGCTTCTCGATCAACATCATGCGTGGCTGTTTCGGTGGCTGCAGCTTCTGTTCGATCACCGAGCACGAAGGTCGAATCATCCAGAACCGGTCGGAGCAGAGCATACTGCGCGAGATCGAGCAGATCCGTGACCAGACGCCGGGGTTCACCGGCGTCATCTCCGATCTCGGTGGTCCAACCGCCAACATGTGGCGCCTGCACTGCAAGGACCCGAAGATCGAGTCCAGCTGCCGCCGGCTGTCGTGCGTGTACCCGGGCATCTGCCCCAACCTGAACACCGACCAGATGCCGCTCGTGCGCCTGTACCGCAAGGCACGCGAACTGCCGGGGATCAAGCGTATCCTGATCGCCTCGGGCCTGCGCTACGACATCGCCGTCGAAACACCCGAGTACGTCAGGGAACTGGTAACACACCACGTTGGCGGCTACCTGAAGATCGCCCCCGAACACACCGAGTCGGGTCCGCTGTCCAAGATGATGAAACCGGGCATGGGAACCTACGACCGGTTCAAGGCGATGTTCGACAAGTACTCGAAGCAGGCTGGCAAGGAACAGTACCTGATCCCGTACTTCATCGCCGCACACCCGGGCACGACCGACGAAGACATGCTCAACCTGGCATTGTGGCTGAAGCGCAATGGATTCCGCGCCGACCAGGTGCAGGCGTTCCTGCCCTCGCCGATGGCGTTGGCGACGGCCATGTGGCACAGCGGACGCAACCCGCTGAAGAAGGTCACGCGCCGCTCCGAGACCGTGCTGTCGGCCAAGGGCAGACGCCAACGGCGGATCCACAAGGCCTTCCTGCGTTACCACGATCCCGACAATTGGCCGCTGCTGCGCGATACGTTGAAATCGATGGGCCGCGCCGATCTCATCGGGAACGGCAAGCGTCACCTGATACCCAGCTTCCAACCGGCCGGTACCGGCGGACGCCCCGAAGGGACACGCCTGCCGGCCCGCAAACCGGGCGCCAAGGGCAGCTTCCGGACGCAGCACACGCGCGGTTCAAGAAAACCCCCGCAATCCCGCAAACGAAAGTAGCGGCCCACTGTCTCGAAGGATCAGGCGATAAATGCGCGTCAGCGAGTTCATGACCCGAAAAGTCATCACGGCGTCCCCGGACGTCGGCATCCGGGAGACCTATTTCGCCATGCGTGAGAACGGCATCCGGCACATGCCGGTACTCGATGGCGCGCAGCTGGTCGGCATGATCAGCGACCGCGACCTGCGCCGGCCGGACTGGGTCGACGAGGCGCCCGATCTGGCCTACGATTACCACCTGGAAGACAACGTCACCGTCGGTGATCTGATGTCGCGCAACCCGATCCTCGTGCACACGTACGACGAGTTGGGGCTGGCCTGCAAGCTGATCGTCCAGCACGGATTCGGTGCGCTGCCGGTGCTGGACAAGGGCGGCCACCTGGTCGGGATCATCAGCAAGGCCGATCTCGTCAGGGCCTTTGCCGCGCTACTCGAAGACGCCCACCCGCCGTTCAGCTGACCCGCCTGGGGGTGCCTCGACACGGGACCCGGGTCAGTAACGCAGTTCGGCCACACCGCGGATCGCCGCGTTGATCTCCTCGATCGTCGGCGGGAACAGCTCGAAAGGCTGTGCGAAAACCCCGTAGCAGGTCATACGGCGCACCTCGGGTTCGACATCCGATGCCAGCCAGAAATGATACCCGTCGTAGTAAGACGCACTGCCGCCGTTGATGCTGCCGACCGCTGCAACGAGCATCCGCGAGTTACTGACGATCTGGGTCGTCGTTCGCTGCACGCGCGTGACCGCGAACGTGGTCGCATTGACCGGGAAACCGTCGTGATCGACCGTTTTGATCTCGAACGCACAGTGCGGTCGATAACTGTCGAAACTGCCGGACAGAATCGCGCCGCCGGTGGCCAGCCCTCCATCCTGCAGGAACACGCGGGACTGGCGCGGCGGGATCACGATGTCGCGTTTCAGCACGACGGTCGCATTCTGCAGGCCGACGAACGGTCCGCCTGCCGATTCGCGCACCGTGCTCGACGACTGGCATCCAGCCAGGACCAGGGACAAGGGCAACAGCCAGAACAAGAGATACCGATTCGTCATCGTTCCTCCACCGGTGCTCGACACCGCGCCTCCCGTCGGCCCGTTGCGCGGGCCCTGAATCGCAACACCCCCCGGCTCACCACACTAGCGGTATTTTAGCCGCGCGACCGTGCCGAGTGCGGCGTTGATGTCCCCAATGGTCGGCGGATAGAGCTCGTAGGGTTCGGCGTACACGCCATAGCAGGTCATGCGCCGAACGTCACGATCGGTATCGGACGTCAGCCAGAAATGGTAGCCGTCGTAGTAGGACTGGCTGCCACCGCCAACAAAACCGCCGCTCCAGGCCACCTGCAACGGAGCAGCGCTGACGACGGGAACGATCGTGGGCTCGACCCGGACCACCTTGAACACACCGGCACTGATCGGGCGCCCGCCATGGTCGACGGAACCGATCTCGAATGCGCAGTGCGGACGATAGCTGTCGAACGCACCGGACAGGCCGGCCGCGGACACGGGCTCTCCACCCTGCACGAAAACGCGTGCCTGCCCGGCGGGCACGAGGATGTCGCGTTCGAGTACGACCTCGGCGTGTTGCAAGCCAACGTAGGCACCACCGGCGTTCTGCTGAACGGTGCCCGTGGTTTGACAGCCAGCCAGCAGCGTCGCCACCGACACGGCGGCCAGGATCCGAATTCGATGCATGTGGGCTCTCCTGACAGGTTGACGGCGGGATTCCCCGCGCCTCAACTGTAGGATAGCTAGTGCTGGCTGAGCAATTCCACCATGTCTTCAACCGCGTCTTCGAAATCGGTCTCGCTGATGCCGACATAGGTGAGGACGTCGGCACCGTGCTGCTGCCACTCGGGATCGTCGATCCGCCCCCAGAAGCGCTGGTCGACATGTTCGGCCATCTTCAGCACGGCCAGCAGCCCGCCTTCCCGGTTCAGCCTGCCGCCGTCACGCGTCAAAACCTCGTCAACATTGTGGTGATTCAGAATCAATTCGCCGATTTGCCCCGGCAAACCCCAGTTACGCGACACGAAGTAGCCGATCACCGCATGGTTGGTGCGGTAACGCTGGTCCTCGCAATCGGTGATCTGGGTTCCCTGGCAACGTACCTCGTGCGCCAGTGCCGGGTAGTCCTCGAAGCGCTGCATCATCAGGGGGACGCCGACATGGTGAAACAGGCCAAGCATGTAGGCCTCGTCCGGCACCACGCCGGGGACGCGGGCAGCCAGGCGGGCTGCGACCTTGCCGACGTTGGCCGGGGAATCCCAGTAATTGTCCGGTGCCGCGCCGCCCTGCTCCTCCATCGCCCGCCGTAGCGCCAAGCCGGCGACGATGTTGCCGATGTTCAACAGGCCCAGCAGCATCGTTGCCTGGCGAATCGACCTGACCTCGGTACGCATCCCGAAGAACGGTGAATTGACCGTTTTCAGCACCAGCGCGGCCAATGCGACGTCGTTCTGGATGGTCGCGGCCACCTCGTCGATATCCGGTTCGTCCGACTGCATCAGTTCGTGCAACTGCATGAAAACGGCAGGGGCCGACGGAATCCTGACCGAACCGAGGATCTCGTTGGTCGCCTCGAAACTCAATGCGTCGTTCATGACTGCGCCTCCGTTGCATGCCGCACCGCAACCGGCATGGGTATTGCGCCGAACCGACCTCGTGGGAGGCGGATGAAGCGGTCGTCCATGACGGTACTGACAGGCTGTCGGCCTGTACCGACCGGGCTTTAGCCAACCGGGTACAATTGCCCCGTTGCCTGGGCGATACTGCACCATCACTGGATGTGAACCTGCCATGCCATTCGCCATTGCCAAACGATCGCCGCTGTTCGCGGCGATACTGTTCGTTGCGAGCACCGCTTCCGGGGCCGAGCCGGCCGGCGTCGCCGCCCGGCCACTGGCCGACCTCTGGCAACGACAGACCTTCAGCGCGCCGGCCAGTGTCGTCGCGCGCAACGCACCTGAGCTGGCCGCGGAAATCGACGCACGGATTGTCGAGGTGGCGGTCGAGGTCGGAGACCGGGTCGTGCCGGGACAGTCGCTGGTCACGCTGGACTGCCGTCGCTACGAGGCCACGCTGGCATCGGCAGAGGCCGCCGTGAGCGGCGCGCAGGCGCGCTTGCGCTTCGCCGAACAGCAGCTGGCGCGGGCGCGCAATCTGCGCAAGAACAACAGTATCAGCGAGGAAACCCTCGACCAGCGCAACAACGAGCTGGCCGTCGCGCGCGCCGATCTCGACGCTGCGCAGCAAGGCCGGCTGGCGGCCGGGATCGATGTCGGCCACTGCCGCATCGACGCGCCGTTCGATGCAGTCGTCAGCCAACGCCAGCTCGGCGTCGGCGACTATGCCGTCCGCGGCCGCGTCGTCATCGGCCTGGTCGAGACCTCCGGCCAGGAAGTCAGCACCCAACTGCGACACGATCAGGTCGACAGCCTGCTCAAGGCCGCTACCGTGGCGTTCGAGAGCCATGGCCGTTCCTACCCGCTTCGCCTGCGCGCCATCGTGCCCAGTGCCGACCCGGTGGCGCGGACGCGCGAGGCCCGGCTCGTGTTCAGCGACGAAACGGTGATCGTCGGCAGTGCCGGGCGTGTCACCTGGCGTGACGACAGGCAACTGGTTCCGGCCGATTTCCTGGTCCGCCGTGACGGCCGGCTCGGCCTGTTCATCGTCGACGGCGACCAGGCCCGGTTCGTCACTCTGCCCGACGCGCAGGACGGTCGTCCGGCGGCGAGCGACCTCGGCGGCGATGTGCTGCTGATCACCGAGGGGCAGCAGTCACTGAGCGACGGGGACGCGGTGCGGCTGCCGGCGCTCCCGGGCAACCGATAGACCGATGGGTTTCTACCGCAGACTGCTGCAGAACCACGTGCTGGCGAACCTGACCTTCCTGCTGGTCATGGTCGTCGGCCTGCTGTCGTACCTGTCGCTGCCACGGCAGCAGGATCCGACGATCAATTTCAACTGGATCATCATCACCACGGTGCTGCCGGGCGCGTCGGCCAGCGACGTCGAGAAAAAGGTCACCGACCCGCTCGAGGACGCGCTCAGGCAGGTGCAGGACGTCGATTTCATGTCGTCCAACAGCCGCGAATCGGTATCCAACATCCTGATCCGGTTCGAGGATATCGACGCACGCACCTTCGACAAGCGCGTGGCCGACCTGCGCCGCGAGATCCAGAACAAGGAAGACGAACTGCCGGAAGCCGCCGAGGACTCGATGATCCTCGAGATCACCAGCGCCAACGGGTTCGCCTCGGCCACGGTCGCCGTCGTCGGCCGGGGCATGGACGAGAACCTGCGCCGGCAGGCACGCAACGTGCGCAAGGCGCTGGAGCGGCTCGACGGCGTCGACCGGGTCGATGCCGTGGGCCTGCCCGACCCGGAGCTGCAGGTACGGTTCGTGCCCGAGCGGCTGGAGGACCTGGGCCTGACCCCCGGGCAGGTCGCCGACACGGTATCCGCGTTCTTCCAGGACATCGCCGCCGGCGACACCCGCCTCGGTGAGCGCAACTGGCTGGTCAGGCTGGTCGGCGCGGATGCCGACCCCGGCAGCCTGGCGGCACGCACCGTCGTCGGCGCCGCCGGCGAGGTTCGGCTGCACGACGTCGCCATTGTCGAGCGCGCCCGCGCCGAACCGGGCCAGCTGACGACGTTCGAGGGCCGACCCGCCGTGCTGCTGGCGATCTTCAAGCAGGCCAACGTCAACACCATCGACCTGGTCGAACGCTTGCGGGTCTACCTCGACGGCCGCAACGCGCTGCACGCGACGACCGGGGTCGACCTGGTGCTGGTCGACGACCAGACCGTACCGACACGCAACGCGATCGGCCTGATGCAGAACAACGCGCTGATCGGCCTCCTGCTGGTGCTCGGCGTGACCTGGCTGTTCCTCGGTTCGCGCATCGCGCTGCTGACATCCATCGGTATCCCGTTCATCCTCGCCGGTACATTCTGGGTGCTCGGTGGTATCGGCGAGACCCTCAACGTCATGGTCCTGCTCGGTGTCGTCATCGTGCTCGGCATGCTGGTCGACGACGCGGTGGTCGTCGTCGAGGGCATCTATTACCGCCTGCGTCACGGTGTCGATGCGATGACGGCGTCGATCGATGCCCTGCGCGAGGTCGCGGCGCCGGTCACGGCGGCAGTGCTGACGACGATGGCGGCGTTCGGACCGCTGATCCTGCTGCCGGGCATCCTCGGCGATTTCATGCGCGTCGTGCCGATGGTCGTCGTCATCGCGCTGGCGATCTCGCTGTTGGAGGCGTTCTGGATGCTGCCGGCGCACGTCATCGCAGCCGGTGTCAGCTTCCGTAAACCGTCGCGGATACATCGCCTGCGCGAGCGCTTTACCCACGGCCTGCAGATCGGCTACGTCCGCCTGCTGGTGCGAGCACTGCGTCACCGCTGGCTGACGCTGATGCTGGTACTGGGCCTGTTCTCCGCCGCCGTCGGCACGTTCGCGGCCGGCATGGTGCGGATGGATTTCTTCGCCGCCGACACCATTCGCCTGTTCTACATCAACGTCGAAATGCCGCCGTCGACGCCGCTGGCACTGACGCTGCAGAAGGTGCAACAGGTGGAGAAGGCGGCGCGCGCGCACGTCCGCGACGGCGAGGCCCGGGCAATCCTCAGCTACTCGGGCAGCATGTTCACCGAGACCGAACAGCGTATCGGCGACCACCTCGGCCAGATCATGGTCGGCCTGAATCCGCAGACGCCCGACCTGCGCACCGTCGAGGAAATGATCGAGGCCATGCGCGAGGCCGTCATGGCCGTGCCCGGTCCGGTCCAGACCTCGTTCCTGCGTCTCAGCGGTGGGCCACCGACGGCCAAGCCGATCAGCATCAAGGTCCGCGGCGACAGTTATGCCGAGATCCGCGCCGCGGCCGACCGGCTGAAGGCCGTCATGGGCGGCATCGAAGGCCTCAAGGACATCGAGGACGATGCCGACAAAGGGCGCTCGGAGATGGTCGTATCGTTCGATAACGACGCGATCAACCGCAGCGGCCTGAACCCGGCCGAGGTCGCCCGCACGCTGTCACTGCTGGTCGACGGTATCGTCGTCGCCGACATGCGCGATGCCGGCGAGAAGGTCGAGGTGCGCGTGCAGAGCGCGACGTCGAGCTATCGCCAGATCACCGACGTGCTCGACTTCCGGATGCCGCTGGCAGGGGGCGGCAACATCGCCCTGGCCGACCTCGTCGAGGTGCGCCTGCAACCCGGCCTGGGCAATATCCGGCATTACAATTTCCGGCGTGCGATCACGGTCGAGGCGGACACCGATGCCGAGCTTATCGACACCGTGACAGCCAACGCGACGATCCTGGCGCAATGGCAGGCCATCCAACCCGAGTTCCCGGCCATCGACCTGGATTTCTCCGGCGAGCTCGACGACATCCAGGAGAGCCTGGATTCGATTACCATCCTGTTCGTCTTCGGCATCGGCGTCATGTACGCGATCCTGGGCACGCAGTTCCGCAGTTACTGGCAACCGCTGATGATCCTGTCGACGATCATCATGGCGTTCACCGGCGTGACTTTCGGCCTGCTGGTGTCGGGGAATCCACTGAGCCTGTACACCCTGTACGGCATCGTCGCGCTCGCGGGCATCGCCGTGAATGCCGCCATCGTGCTGATCTCGGCGGGCAACCAGCGCCTCGCGGCAGGCATGAGTGTGCTGCACGCAACCATCTACGCCGCGCGCCGGCGCGTCATCCCGATCCTGATCACCTCGCTGACCACGGTCGCGGGCCTGTTCTCACTGGCGACCGGCCTCGGCGGCAAGTCGCTGATCTGGGGACCGGTGGCCACGGCGATCGTCTGGGGACTCGCCTTCTCGACCGCGCTGACGCTGGTCGTCGTGCCGCTGCTGTACCGCTTGTTCATGGGCCGCAGTCATCTCGTCACCGACGCGCGCACCGACGCGACAGGCACGCACTGAAGACCCCGGCCGTCTATGCTTGCCTGCAGCCCGGTCGGATTCTTGTACCGCCCGGCCTCGCGGTTGCGCCTGGCTGCTGAAAGACCAGGTGTCCCCACGAGGTCTATTGAAGCAATAACAAGCCATCGGCAGCGTCACCATGCAGAACATGTCTGAGCGTTTCGGCAGTTTCCTGATCACCAGCCTCGAGTTGTTCGCCGCCGCGTTCATCCTGATCGTCGGCTCTATCGTCCTATGGGCCATCGTCGCCTACATCCTCGACGTGACCCAGACCCGGCACGCCATCCGGCGCAACTATCCCGTCATCGGGCGCTTTCGCTATTTCTTCGAACACCTCGGCGAATTCTTTCGCCAATACTTCTTCGCCATGGACCGTGAGGAACTGCCGTTCAACCGGGCCGAACGCAGCTGGGTCTACCGCGCGGCCAAGAATATCGACAACACGGTGGCGTTCGGCTCGACACGCGACCTGCGACGCCCGGGCAACGTGCTGTTCGTCAACTGTCCGTTTCCGACGCTCGGCGAGGACGCCGTACCGCCGCGCCCGGTGACCATCGGCGAGCATTGCCGCTCACCCTACACCACGGCATCGCTGTTCAACATCTCCGG
>JAGRGW010000381.1 GCA_020445315.1 Gammaproteobacteria bacterium | reverse complement strand
GATGGCAGGGAGCCGGTTCGACTGCACTGGAGGTCGCGATGCAGCAGCGAGGATTCACCTTGATCGAGATCATGATCGTGGTCGCGATCCTCACCGTGTTGGGCACGCTGGCGATATCCGCCTACGACGGCTATATCGCCGAATCCCGCATCGGTACGGCAATGAAGGACATCCGCCAGGCCGAGGTGATCCTGACCGACCTGGCGCTCGACGGTGAACTCGATGCCATCGAGCCGACGGGCTACGCCAGTACCGTGTTGAACGTCTACCAGCAGGACAACTCGCTGGTACTGGCAGCCACCCTGCCCACGGGGGCGACGGCGTGGAATGATCCCTGGAACAATCCCTACCGTTACCGGCGCAACGTCGCAACGAACAACGGGTTCATTACCGACAGCACCGGCGCCGTTTCCAACGACCGTACGCGCAATAACCGGCCACAGTCTTACGACCTTTACAGCGACGGGCCGGGCTCCGGCACGAATGACGACATCATCCGCGGCTGTGACGGTGAATTCGTCGGCAGCGCGGGTGGCCATACCTGCTGATCGGCCTGCCGCACGGATTCGCCGGGTTTGCCGTCAGGCGTGTGCGTCGTCCCCGCCGGCCGGGAATACCGTTCCCGCAGCCACAATTTATTCACACCGCGAGCGTGAAAATAGTCTATCTTTAAGGGCCTTAGAGAATAGTCCTACGAATGCGGTGTAATTCATGCGGCTAACCTGGGTGGTTGCGCTGACATTGCTGTTTACCTCCGCTGCCGTCCATGCGGACAGTGCACGCACGGAGCTGAAGATCCGACCCGGGCTCGTCGCCGAAGCAGAGTTCTGGCCGGGCGAGGCCGGCCGGCCGGCCGTGATGATCCTGCACGGATTTCTCGCCACCCGGCACTTCCCGACCGTGCGCCGGCTGGCCGAATCGCTGGCCGACGAAGGCTTCAGCGTGCTGACGCCGACGTTGACGCTCGGCCTGAGTCGCCGTCGACAGAGCATGGCCTGCGAGGCCCTGCACACGCACGCGCTGGAAGACGATATCGCGGAGATTCGGGCTTGGGCCGATTGGCTGCACCGGCATGCCGGCAGGCCGCCCGTACTGGTCGGTCACAGCGCCGGCGGCGTGCAACTGGCGGCATTCCTCGACGGCCACCCGGAGGTGCCGGTCGAGCGCGCGCTGCTCATCAGTCTTTCCTACTTTGGTGAAGAGCAGGGACACGACCGGTTCGAATTCCTGCGTGCCCGTGCCGAGAACGACAACCGTCAGCGTCCGACCGCGATGCTGCCCTATGCGTTGACCTACTGCAGCACCTACGTCACGACGCCGCCCAACCTGCTGTCTTACCTGGCCTGGGACAAGGAACGCCTGCAGCAGGCGCTGCTACAGGCCACCGTACCGGTCGAGGTGATCTACGGCGGCCGGGACGAGCGTATCGACAAGGACTGGGTGCAGTCCCTGCGGTCCGGCGGCGTGCCGGTGCGCGAGGTGCCGGGCGCCAACCATTTCTTCGACCTGGCCCACGAGTTCGATCTGCTCGACCAGGTGCTGTCGGCATTCACTGGTGAACGCCATGGCTGACAGGCGTCGTATCCCGTCGATCGGCCACTACGCGATGATCATGATCGTCATCGTGCTGCTGGCGTTCCTGGCGTTCGCCGCGATTACCTACAGCGAGTTCCACAGCGTGCGCGCTGACATGGACGCCACCAGCCGATCCGCTGCCGCTGAGGAAGTCGTCGAGGCGATGAACCGCGTGCTCGAGGAATCGGAAGCGGTCGCGCGCCGATTCGCCGACTGGGAGGAGGTCGGCCAGCAGTTGCAGGTACCGCGCTACTACGCCTACTGGCGCAGCTACCGCCTGTTTGGCACCAGCGTGCTGCCGGACTCGGTTGCCGATGCGGCGATCTACGACGCCGACGGCAAAGTGCTCGCGCGGCTTGATGAGATGCAGCTGTCGGCACAGATCGGCACACCGCCTCCACCCGCCTACGTGGACTATGCCGGCGAAGAGCCGATGCTGCTCGTTTTCGCCCCGGTCCACGAGGGCCCGGAGGCGCTCACCGTTGGCTATGTCGGCCTGCGCATCCGCCTGTTGCCACAGCTGCGCGAGGTCAGCGTCTACCGCTATGCCGATCCGCAGTCGATCCGCTTCGAGCGTCCGACCGAACCCACGATGACCTGGGCACAACTCGTCGCCTCGTTGCAGTACACCGTGCGCGAGAACCCGATGGGTGAGGCCGTCTCGCGCATGATGTCGGGCGCCATCCTGAATCTCAGCCTGATCCTCGGGCTGTTCGCGCTGGTCCTGTTTCCAGCACTGGTCTACCTCATCGTGCGCCCACTGCGCGCGATATCGGGGCATATCGACCGGCTCAAGGACAGCCCGGGCGGTCTGATGCTGAACGACCTGGCCGGTCTGCTGCCGATAGCCGAGACCGAGAAGATCCGCCAGTCGCTGAATGAATACCAGGGCCAGTTGGTCGACGTGCACACCACGCTGGAGGAAAAGAGCCAGGAACTCTGGGTCATGGCCCACCACGACCCGCTGACCGGGGCCAAGAACCGGCGCGCCTACGACGAGTACATGCACGGCCTGCCGGGTCTCATCGGCGAGCGCGGGATTCCGGTCTGTTTTGCGCTGTTCGATGTCAATCATTTCAAGGTGTTGAACGACTCCTACGGTCATGGCGTCGGTGACCAGGTACTGAAGGTGATCGCCAGCCGTATCAGTTCGGTGCTGCGCAGGGGCGAGGAACTGTTCCGCATCGGCGGCGACGAGTTCGCCGTGATCCTGCTCGACTGTGACGAGCCTTCGGCCCAGCGTATTGCTGAGCGCTGTCACGAAAAGATCGTCGGCTACGACTTCTCCAAGCTGGGGATTCGCGAGCCGCTGCGTATCAGTGCCGGTCTCGCCGTCGCGCGGGTCGACGACGGCGACGATCTGCAGGGCCTGCAGTGGAAGGCCGATGTGGCGATGTATCGCGCCAAGCGTCCCGGGCACGCCAACGTGGTCATGTTCACCGAGTCGTTGGCGCAGGATTCGGAGAGTCTGTTCTCGAGCTGGGTCAACACCGCCGTCTACGACGCGGTCATCTACGGCAAGGGACTGGCGATGCACTACCAGCCCATCGTCGACCTCGGAGACGGCTCGGTCTGCCACTACGAGGCGCTGGTGCGTATCGAGCAGGACGGCGAACTGATCATGCCGTCGAATATCTTCCCGGTCGTGGAGGCGCGCCGGCTCGAGGTCGAACTCGACCGCGCCGTGTTGCGATCGGTGCTGGCAGACCTTGCTGCCGGCAAGATCCCGGTCCACACCGGCGTGTCCATCAACCTGTCCGGCCCGTCGCTGGTGCACGAGCAGGTGAGTACCTGGCTGACCGATTTCAAGCGCTATCTCGACCGCTACCGCATCATGATCGAGGTCACCGAGACCGCGCTGATCACGCAGATCGGTCTCGCCAACGAGAACCTGGCCAGGCTCCGTGCACAGGGCTTCGAGATCGCGCTCGACGATTTCGGCAGCGGTTACTCGTCGGTGCGTTACCTGGCGACGATGCCGGTCGATGTCGTCAAGTTTGACATCACGCTGGTGCAGGGCCTGCAAGACGACTCGCAGCGTGTGCTGGTCACCCACCTGGCGCAGATGATCCTGGAGTCGGGGCATCAACTGGTCGCCGAGGGTATCGAGACGACGACCACGCTCGAGGCGGTGCGTTCAGCCGGCTTTGTCCGTGGACAGGGTTACCTGTTCGGTCGTCCCGCGGCGCAGGTCTCGCTGAACAAGATCGCATTCGACAACGTCACCCGTTTCCCCAGCGACCGCCGCGCCTGAGGCCCCGTCCCCTTACGGAGTCGACCGGGTAGCCGGCGGGCTGCCTCGGCCCGTTCGGTAACATGCAGCCAATCCCCAAAGTGTCATCGGCAAGGCCGCGAGAGTCACCGATGGGTCGGGTGGCCTGCAAGGGCATTGCATTCGTACCGGCTGCTTGGCAACCTTCGCGCAGTCGCTCCCCACTCGGTGCAGCCGGTGAGCGACACGAAGTGGCAGTACATCATCATTAGAAACGGGGGGTACGAATGAAAACCTTTCTAGGGGTTCTTGCGGGCGTCTTGCTGACGGGGGCGGTGCAGGCAGCGCCGTATTACGGTCCGGGACCAAACATGCAGGGTATGCGGTCGGCGCAGCCGCAGGTCGCCAACCCGGCACTGATGCTGCGCGACGGCATCGACGGCCTGCTGGCGTTTCTGGGCCAGGACCCACAACCGTCGCAGCAGGCATTGGCCGAGTTCCTGCACAGCGAGATCGCGCCGTTCTTCGATTTTCAGTACATGGCGGAGTCGGCCGGCGGGCGCATGTTCGGTCGACTGGATGCGGCACAACAGGGTGAAATCGTCGACCAGATCCGGACGTCGTTCCTGGGCAAGATGAGCGAAAAACTGGGCGCCTACAGCAACCAGCAGGTGCGCTTCCTGCCGCCGCGCATGGGCAACGATGGCCGTACGGCCCAGGTCAGTGTCGCGATCATGAACCCGGGCACCTACCCGAGCCGTCTCGATTTCCGTGTCTACCGCAAGGGTGACGAGTGGCGCGTGTACGACGTGGCCGCCAACGGCCAGAGTGCGATCGTGCACTATCGGCAGCTGTTGAACACGCAGATCCGTCAGCAGCAGATGTTGCGGATGCAGCAAATGCGTCAACAGCGCCCGATGATGCCGGCGCGACCGATGCCCCCGTCGATGGGCTACGGTCCTCAGCGACCCACCTACTGACAGGCCAATGAACGACCCGGCCGTCCCGTTTGGGACGCCGGGGTTGTCAGCGCATGTCGAGCAGGCTGTTCATGGTGTCGAGCATCGACGCTGTTCCGCTGTAGTCGACCGGCACCTGCCATGCGCTGGTCCCGATCAGCAGGCGCAGGCTGGGAAAACTGTCCGCGCCCAGCGCGTGAGCCTGCTGGCGTTCCCGGCTGAGTTCTCCCCGGGTGTCCTGGTCGTCGAGCAGCCGCGCAAAGCGGTCGCCGTCGAGTCCCAGTTCAATCGCCAGCTCGACCAGGGTTTCGGTGTTCGACGGATTGCGTGCCTGCAGGTAATAGGCCTGCTGGATCGCCGTGATCATGTCCTCTTCCAGTCGAGCGTCCATGCGCCTTACCGCGATCACCGCCCGGCATGCCGGCCAGGTGCTGCGTCGCGGCTCGCAGTTGTGCCAGAAATCGGCATTGAAGCGCGTGCCGGGCACCTGCTCGGCGATGCGTTGCCAGGTTGCCTGCAGGTAGTCGCGCATGTCCCGCGGCATCGGCTGGTCGCTGTCCGCTGCCAGTCCACCGAGCAGGCGCCGCACGCTGACCGCCGCCGGTAGCTGATCGCTCAGTTGCCAGAACGTCGGTGCGAACGCCCAGCACCAGCTGCACATCGGGTCGTGCACGTAGACAAGCGTGGCGGTCTGCGTCATCGGTATTTGCCCCTGACCGTGTTTGAACTTGACCGATTGCCTGGGTTCCAATGCGAGGTATCAGCCAATCGGATATCGGGCGATTCTATGTCAGTGGGAAAGGGGCCAGGCGACAACGGGTCAGGGGAAGAAGGTCAGGGCGAACTTCAGCGTACGGGACGGGTCATGATGATCCTGGCCTGGGTTGCCGGCTTGGCGCTGTTGACCGCCGTCTTCCAGGACCAGCTGGCGACCCGGTTCAATCCCAACGCGAGTCCCGAGATCCTGACCGACGAACGCGGTGTGCAGCAGGTCGTACTCGAACGCAACCCCAGTGGGCATTATGTCGCGGGCGGTTTCATCAACGGCATGCCGGTGACTTTCCTGCTCGACACGGGCGCAACCGATGTCGCGATCTCCGAGACGCTTGCCGACCGCCTGCGTCTCCAGCGCCTGGCCGGTGGTATCAGCCAGACCGCGAACGGCGCGGTAGCGGTATGGCGCACCCGCCTCGACGAGGTCCGACTGGGTTCGCTGAGCCTTGCCGACATACCTGCGTCGATCCTGCCCAGCATGTCGGCCGACGAACCGGTGCTGCTCGGTATGAGCTTCCTGAAGCAGGTCGACTTCAGCCAGCGCGACGGTCAGCTGGTACTGACAACCCTGCGCTGATTGCGCCGTCGTGCAGGCAAAAAAAACGCCGCGTTTCAGCGGCGCTTTTCGATGGATACGACCCGCGATCAGCCGATCGTATCTTTCAGCGCTTTCAGGGCGCTGACACGGACAACCGTTGATGCGGGCTTGGCCGCGATCTTCATCGGTTCGCCGGTAGCCGGGTTGCGGCCCATGCGTGCCTTGCGTGCGGGCTTCTTGACCCGGCGGATCTTCACACCGGTGTCCGGGATGGTGAACTCGCCCGAACCGCGACGCTTCATGTGAGCTTCGATCATCTGGCCGAGCTGGGTGAAGACTGCCACGACATCCTTCTTCGGCAGTTCTGTACTTTCCGCGATTGCGGTAATGATCTGGGTTTTGGTTTGTTTCGTCGCGATCGCTTTCACTGCCGGCGCTGCGGCAGCCGCTTTCTTGGCCACTGCCTTTTTCGCGGCTTTCTTTTTAACTGCCATGAGTGACTCCTGCTCAATTGGTGGGGAACCGCTGAAAACATAGCATAGAAAATTCATTTGAATATACAGAATCCTCGTGTTTGATGCGCTAAATCGCAAAAAAACGCCGGGGTTTGTGTTAACAATTAAACAGTCGTGGCGAGCATCGATTCGACACGGTCATCCGATCCCCGGCGGCGTTGCCGCCAAAGTTGTCGTAACGCGCAGACTGGTGGCGCTGAAGATCGCCGATACCGGGCGACGAATGTGACCGTTCTCCGCCGGGTTTCCTGTTCCCGGATCGTGGTCCGGTTGGAGATTCGCCGCGTGGCAACCGGCGCTCAAGGAAGCACCGGCCGGGGTCGATACACCTGGAGATGCCCCGGATTGGGCCCTCCAACGAACTCTTGATTTGCCTGATGAAAAACGCCTCAGTTACACCGGACACGGTCAGCGACGACGAACTCGGCAGGTTGCGGGGGCTGGTGCCACTGCATTCTTTGCCGGACGAGGCATTCGACGAACTGGCCGAGAGCGCGACGTTCGAAACGCTGCGTCCGGGTGACATGCTGTTCGAACAGGGTGATACCGATCACCAGCACGTCTACCTGCTCGACGGAAAAGTCAGCCTGCTGGTCGATCTGAACGAGCAGGACCGTGTCGAGGCAGGAAGTGGTACGGCGCGGTTCCCGTTGGCGCATCAACTGCCGCGCAAGCAGTCGGTCAGGGCGTTGGGCCAGGTCCGGGTTGCGCGTATCGACAGTCGACTCTTGAGTGACCTTCTGGCGCGAGCGCAGACGGTCGATTACCAGGTCAACGACCTGGCCGAGGCCTCGGAAGACGACTGGATGAGCCAGTTGCTGCAGTCGCGGGTATTGCAGCAGGTGCCGGCGGCCAATATCCAGCGGGTCATGATGAGCGTCGAGCAGGTCGACGTTTATCGCGGCGACCACCTGATCACCCAGGGTGATACCGGCGACTACTATTACATGCTGACGCGCGGTCGTGCCGTCGTCAGGCGCGACAACGGCGACGGCAAGGGGCCGGTCGAACTGGCGACACTCGGTCCCGGTGATGCCTTCGGCGAAGAGGCGCTGCTGTCGGACAATCCACGCAACTCCAGCGTCACGATGCTGCAGGACGGTCACGTCCTGCGGCTCAGCAAGCAGAATTTTCTCGACCTGATCCAGAACCCCTTGCTGGAAACGGTAACGATGGAGGCGGCACGCACCCGCGTCGAGCAGGGTTCGGTATGGCTCGATCTGCGCAGCCGCGAGCAATACGACGAATCACACCTGCCGGGTGCGATCAACTTTCCGTTCGAGTCGTTGCGCTACCAGACCTCGAGCCTGGATCCCGATGGGCACTACGTGCTTTACAGCAACAGTGGTCGGCGCGCGATGGCCGGCGCCTTCCTGTTGACCGAGCGTGGATTCGACGTGGCCGTGCTCGAAGACGGTCTCGACGCCTATGCCCGCGACGGGGATGCCGATGACGTCGTCGCTCAGTCCGACGATGTCTCCGGTGACGATGTGGCCGTGCGCCAGCAGATCGCGGAGGCCGAGCAGCGCGCGCGTGAACTCGAACAGAAGCTCAAAGAGGCCGAGACGCTCAAGCGCGAACAGGAGAACGAACGCCACCAGCAGATGCAACAGGTCAGCGCGGCGGTCGACATGGCGCGGCGCAAGCTGCTGGAGTCCGAGGCGCAGAAGCAGGAGGCCGAGAGCGCGAAGCAGGAAGCGTATGCCGAGATGGAGCGCCTGACCGGCAGTCTCGAGGAAGTCCAGAGCGAGCGCACCTCGTTGCGCGAGCGCATGGCCGAGATCGAGGGCCTCGACAAGCAGTTGCAGGCCCGGTTGGAAAAGGCCGAGCGCGAGATCATCGGCGAGCGTGATCGCGCCGAATCCGCGGCCAGCAGTCTCGAAGACCTGTCGCAGCGCCTGTCTGACGTGCTCGAGCAGCGCGAGCTTGAGCGTGACCAGCATGCGCGCGAACGCGGCGAACTGATCGAGGACGTTACTGGTCTGCAGATGGATCTCGAGCAGGCGCAGCTCGATCTCGAGGAGTTGAAGGGGCGCTTCGACGAGGACCGCGCCGCCTGGGCCGGCAGAGAAGAGGAGGGCAAGGCGACCGCTCAGCGACTGCTCGAAATGGAGTCGGCCAACCGCGCCTTGCAGGCGGAGCGTGATGCACTGCTGGGTGAGCAGGAGGGCATGCAGGCGACGCAGCGGGCTGAACAGGGCAAGGCCGAAGAGACGCGCCAGCTCCTGGCCGGAGAACTGGAACAGGCCCAGGTACTGGCGGACACACTCGGCGAACGCGTGGCTCAGGCCGAAACCGCCCTGCGGGAACGTGACGACGAACTGGCCCGGTTGCACGAACAGCTGACAGCACTGGAACACGCCCAGGTGCAGCTGCGTGACACGACCGAAACCGAACTCGGCGCCATGCGCGCGGCCGGCGAGCAGGTGCTGGCCGAGACTCGACAGGCCCTGGATGAGGCCACCGGCGAACGCGACCGACTGCTTGGCGAACAGGCAGCGCTGCAGGCGCGGTTCGACGAGGAACGTGCGTCCGCCGCGGACGGCAGTGAACAGCAGGCCGCACGTGTCACCGAACTGGAGGGGCAGCTGGAACGGCTGCGTGCAGAGGCGGGTGATGCCGAGGCGGGTCTCCGCCGGGCAAGCGACGAATTGCGCTCGACGCTGGAGTCCGAGCAGCAGCATCATGCGCAGGACACGGCCGAGTTGGCCGCACTGCAACAGGCGCATGCCGCACTGCAACAGGATCGGGACGCCCTACAGGCGCAGCTTGCATCCGGCGATGCCGACGCACGCGCCGCGATCGAACAGGGGCAGCAACGGATCAGCGAGCTGGAACAGGCGCTTGCCGGGCAGCGCGAGGCCTCGGCGACCGCCGAGGCCGACAGTCAACAGGCGATGCAGCAACTGCGGGCCGAGCTCGAGCAGGCCGAATCGCGCGCGG
>JAGRGW010000380.1 GCA_020445315.1 Gammaproteobacteria bacterium | reverse complement strand
CCGGCGTATTTCAATGAAACTGTCAAGCACACCGGTTTGCGATAGCCGCCGATCTCGTTCATGATCCTGCGCCATGCGAGTCAGCCTGCTGTTCGTCGTTCTCACCGGCTTGTCACTGGCGCTTTCCGGCGTCGTCGCCGGGTCCCCGGGTTTACAGCCCGCCGCCTCTGCCGACGCACCACTGTGGCAGCAGCTCGACAGCCGCAAGCTCAAGCTCCGCTCCAAGGCGGCACTCGTCGTCGACCACTTCGGCAACGCGCTGTACGAACGCAATGCCGACCAGGCGATGCCGATCGCGTCGCTGACCAAGCTGATGACGGCGATGGTCGTCATCGACTCCGGCCTGCCGCTGCAGGAGAAAATCGAGATCACCAAGGAAGACCGCGACCTGATCCGCCTGACCGGGTCGCGCCTGAAGTACGGTGCGCGCCTGACCCGCAGCGAGTTGCTGACGTTGGCGCTGATGTCGTCGGAAAACCGTGCCGCAGCGGCATTGGCGAGAACCCATCCGGGCGGTACGCAGGCCTTCGTCGACGCGATGAACGCGAAAGCCAGGGCGCTCGGCATGCACAAGAGCCGCTTCGCGGATGCCGCCGGGCTCGATGCCGGCAACGTCGCCAGCGCGCAGGATCTCGCCAGGCTCGTATTTGCCGCGATGGACTACCCGCTGATACGCGAGGCCACGACCCGCCGCCAGCTCGAGGTCCGCCCCTACCGCAAGCGCGGTCCGCTGCGCTTCGGCAATACCAATCGCCTGCTGCGCAGCAAGGCCTGGGACATCCAGGTCAGCAAGACCGGGTACATCAACGAGGCGGGGCGCTGCCTGGTCATGCACACCGAGTTCGAGGGTACGCCCACGGTCCTTGTCCTGCTCAACTCCTACGGCAAGCTGACCCCGTTCGGCGACGCCAACCGGGTACGCAAGTGGATCAGGAAGAGCATCGAACAACACGACGGGCAACAGACCCGGCTCGAATCACTGCAGGACAGCTGATTCACCAAGCCGTGCCCGGCCCCCGGCACGGGAAACGCCGGGACTGACTCAGTTCAACTGCGCCGTACGCGGACGCGATGCCCGGATCTGGTCGGCGAGGATGTTGACCGACTCCTCCAACATGATACGGCGGATGCTCTCGGCCTCCTGCTCGTCCTCGTTGGCCTCGTCGTCCTCCTCGTCGAGGCTGGCCAGCGGTGGCAGGCCGCGAAACTCGCGCAGGCGATTGCGCCGCTCCAGGCGCTCCTGCTCGCGCCGATCCCACTCGGCACGCCGTACCGCCTCGTTCAAGGACACCGTCTTGCGGTCTTCGAGCGCCATCAGGTCTTCTTCCTCGGCCAGCAGGTAATCGAAGCCGGGGTTGGTCGAGATACGGCGATTCGCCGCTTCGCGCAGGTTGCCGACAGCCACAAGGCCATGGGTCTCATGCTTGGCCGGCTTGATCGACGCCCACGGCAGCGCGTTTTCGAGCGCCCGTTCGCCGTGATCGGCGGCACCCTTGGCGGTCGGATAGATGATGTCCGGGGTCACGCCCCGATGCTGCGTGCTGCCTCCCTCGACGCGGAAGAACTGCGCCATGGTCAGACGCAGGCGACCGATATCCTCGCGCGTGCGCAGGAACCGGCCCAGATCGACCAGGGTCTGTACCGTGCCCTTGCCGAACGTCGGCTCGCCGAGGATCAGGCCGCGATCGTAGTCCTGGATGGCGCCGGCAAAGATCTCCGAGGCCGACGCGCTGTTGCGATCGACCAGCACGGCGAGCGGCCCGTCATAGACCTGCTCGGGATCCGGGTCGCGCTCGACCTCGATCTTGCCCGACGAGTCGCGCACCTGCACGACCGGCCCCTTTTCGATGAACAACCCGGTCAGTTCGGTCGCCTCCGACAGCGAGCCACCACCGTTGCGGCGCAGGTCGACGATAACGCCATCGACCCGCTCGGCGCGGAGGTCGTCGAGCAGCTTGCGCACGTCGCGGGTCGTGCTGCGGAAGTTCCTGTCGCCTGCGGCCTGGGCGCCGAAATCGCGATAGAACGCCGGGATCTCGATCACCCCGAGGCGCACGCCGTTGCCGGCATCGATGACTTCGCTCTTGGCGGCCTTGTCCTCGAGCTTGATTTCGTCACGGACCAGCAGCACCTCGCGCGTGCGCCCGCCGATGCCCTGCGACTTCGGCAGGATGCTCAGGCGCACGACGCTGTCCTTGGGTCCCCGGATCAGGTCGACCACGTCCTGCAGGCGCCAGCCGATGACGTCCTCCATCTCGCCGTCGCCGCCCTGCGCGACACCGACGATGCGG